>JACRMQ010000005.1 GCA_016214905.1 Ignavibacteriales bacterium
AGTTTTTAATGGCTTTCGGAAGATTAAAGAACGGAAGAAAAGAATTTATCACTCGTTTTCAATCTGCTTTCGGAACAAACAAAATCACTTCGTTCTTCTCACCTGTTTCCCATTTTAAATTTCTCGATGGTTTTAAATCTAAGAGGTTTATTCTTTCAGTTTCGTTTTGTTTCATATTCCTTCAATCATTGGGAAATCAGATTCTTACTCTCGTCCCAAACAAAATGGGACGAGAGTAAGAATAACAATATTACATTACTGCAGTTGGTGGAGCAGGTTCATCTGGACGACCAGCGTTCTTAACCGGTATCTGAATCAAGAGCCATGCTATGAATACAAATACGATTGAACTTACATAGAACGGGAATGGGAATCCTGCAAATACTGCAGGTAACCATGCATCGTACTTAATGTCGGCAACCGCGAGTCCGGCAAAAAGCAATCCGATTAAAGCTTCACCCGCAATTAAACCTGCGGCAAGAAGAACACCTGTATTCTCAACCCGCGCTTTTTGCGCATCGTTGAATTTCTTCTTTGCTACAACCTTATCGACCATACCTTTGATTATACCGCCGATGAAAATGGCGAATGTTGTTTCAAGAGGTAAATACATGCCGACGCTAACAAGCATCGGGCTTTTTACCTGCATCAAAATGAAACCAAGACCCATCAGCATTCCTACTATAATAAGAGGCCAAGCCATTTGTCCGCCAACAATTCCCTGAGACAATAATGCCATCAAACTTGCCTGTGGAGCGGGATAAGTTTTACCTCCCAATCCGGTTCCACCCATATTAATATCACCTTGATGTAAAATTACGAGCGGGAAAAACATAACAGCCGCCGCAAGTCCGACACCAATAAGATCACCCACCTGCATCTTCCACGGTGTACCGCCGAGTATATGTCCAACTTTAAGATCTTGCAACATCTCGCCTGCAACTGCAGCCGCAACGCAAACAACTGCCGCAACACCTAAAACTGCTGCAACCCCAGTTTGTCCCGACATACCAAGCGCCACCATAAGAAGAGCAGCAACAAGCAGGGTTGATAGCGTCAGACCACTTATAGGATTATTGCTTGAGCCGATTATTCCGACAAGATAACCGGAAACTGCTGCGAAGAAAAATCCCGCAATAATCATCACGATTGTTGCGACCAACGCTGCAACAACATCCTGCGCGAAGTAATTATAGATGAAAAATGTCAAAACTCCTGTCAACAGAATTCCAATCATAACCCATTTGAAACTTATATCCTGTTCGGTTCTCACGGTTACATGTTCGCCTGTTGCAGCTTTTTTCACATCGCCGATTGAACGTTTTAATCCCGCGCCCAAACTTTTTCTCATTCTAAATAATGTGAATGCTGCACTCATCAACATACCGCCGATTGCAATCGGACGAACAATATAACGCCATACATTATTCGCCATTGCTGTCCATGAACCGTCATCCATCGGTGTTGTTGAAGTTGACATCAATGAGGGACCTATGAAATACGTAAGAATCGGAACGAACAATCCCCACGCAAGTAATCCGCCGCTGAAGTTCAGTGAAGCAAGTTTCGGTCCGATAATGTATCCAACACCCATGTAAGATGGATTGACTCCGGGTGTGGTTAAAAGAATACCGCTTTGTGCTGCAACCGAACCGCTTGTTTTTAAACCGATTGTTGCTTTTGAAAATTCAATGAATTTTTCAGCCGATTCAGCAAAGAATCTCAAATTACGCATCGCCTGAATTATTGCACCAATACCCATTGCTGCGAATAAAAACTTCGCACCCGTTCCACCGCTACGACCGGCTTTATGGATTTCAGATGCTGCAACCGATTCCGGAAATGGCAACTCAACATCTTCTACCATAACCCGCCGTAAAAGTGCTACGAACATAATTCCAAGCACGCCACCGGCAAGCATGATGAGAGATGATTGAAGATAATGACCTACAGTAAAGAACTCTTCCCAAATTCCCGCGATAAAAAATGCCGGAAGTGTGAAGATAGCCCCCGCTGCAACCGATTCACCTATTGAGCCGACTGTTCTAGCCATATTCTCTTCAAGAATATTCCCTTTGACTAATCGCAAGAATGCCATGCCGATAACCGCAGCGGGATAAGTAGCAGCGATTGTCATACCTGCCTTCAATCCTAAGTATGCATTAGCGGCGCCCAAAACGACGCACATGATCAAGCCGATAAAAAGCGCTCTGCCGGAAAATTCCGTCATCACTTTATCAGCCGGAACGTATGGCGTAAACTTTTTAGCTCCGCCACCAGATTGTGTATCTGCCATTGATGTCTCCTTTATATATAATAGAAGAATTAATAATTAACATTTCATTTTCAATTGAATAACGCTTTAAAAACATAACCGGCCATCTGAGGATTTTCTTTAAACCGCCGGATCGAATATCTATACCAGTGTTCTCCAAATGGAACATAAACCCGCATCCTGTGTCCATCCTGAACTATCTTCGATCGCAAATCGTCTTTCACACCGAGCAACATCTGAAATTCATACTGGTGCTTTTGCAACTTCATAGCTTGTATAATTCGGAATGCCGCATCAACCAAATAATCATCGTGAGTGGCAATACCGACGTAAGCTTTTTGTTCGAGCATTTTCTTCAACACCTGAACAAAATTCTGATTGACCTCATCGTGTCCTTTGAATGCGATCTCCGCCGGTTCAACATAAATCCCCTTGCACAATCTAAAGTGTCCGAGTCCGTCTTTTATTAACTCATCAGCATCGTTTTCAGTTCGTCGCATGTACGCCTGAAGCACAATTCCGCTGTTGTTAAAATCTTTCCGGATTTGACGGTACACCCAAATCGTATCGTCTGTTGTTGGAGAATCTTCCATATCGATCCGGACGAAATTGTTAAACTCCTTTGCCTTGGCTATAATCATTCGAACATTATCAAGACAAAAATTTTTATCTAAAGCTAAGCCAAGTTGAGTGAGTTTGATTGAAACATTCGAATCTAATTTTTCTTTTTGAATGGTTGGAAATAATTCTAATATTTCATTCCGTGCAGCAATGGCTTCTTCTTTAGTTGAGATCGCTTCACCCAAAACATCTAAAGTTGCCATGATTCCCTTGAAGTTCAATTCTTTGACAACCCGAACTGCATCCAAAAGAGTCTCGCCGGCAATATATTTATTTGCAAATTTTCTTACAATTGGTTTTGGAACGACTGGGAGCGTGGTAACAATAAGCTTATTTAGTAGATTCATTTACTTTATTCAAAAAGGAATTGAAAATCTTGTTTATTTCGGCATTATGGGAAAATTAAACTTGCTGAATATAGGCACAATCGCCATAAAAATCAAGAAATCTCAACCGAATATAAGATTTACAATCCATACCGACATAAATATTCCCACAACATCTGCAACAATTCCGGCAGGGACTGCTTGTCTGGTTTTACTTATGCTAACCGAACCAAAATAGACAGCAAGCACATAGAATGTCGTTTCACCACTGCCCATCATCACTGCAACCATTCGTCCGATGAGAGAATCTGGTCCGTGAGATTTAATTGTTTCCGCCATCACTCCTAATGCACCGCTGCCGGATAACGGACGCATAATTGCCATCGGTAATGCTTCAGCAGGCATGTTGATCAAATTTGTAAGTGGTGATAATAATTTTGAAAGCAATTCCATCGCCCCACCCGCACGAAATATTCCGATTGCAACAAGCATTGCAACAAGATATGGAATAATTCTGACGCCTATGTTGAACCCCTCCTTCGCACCTTCAACGAAAGCTTCATAGATTTTCACTTTTTTAACAGCGCCGTAAATTATGATGAATAAGATAAGTGCCGGGATTGCCAAAACAGAAATCATAGCCACGATATCAACAAAATTTTTCATGGTTTCGCCTCCACCTCAAGTTGCTTCCTGAAAATTCGCAATTTTGCCAGTAACTTTACAGTAATAATTCCAACAATTGTATTGACCGTAGTGACAACAATTACAGGCCCAATAATATCTGTCGGATTAGATGCCCCCGCAGATGCTCTAATTGCTATCACTGTTGCCGGAATCAACTGCACATTACTAGTGTTGATAACTAAAAATGTACACATAGCATCGGTTGCTGTTCCTAATTTTTTATTCAGCTTATTTAATTCTTCCATAGCTTTCAAACCGAGTGGCGTTGCAGCATTTGCAAGACCGAGCATGTTAGCAGATATATTCATTATCATCGCACCCATAGCAGGATGATCGGCGGGGACATCCGGGAATAATCTGGTTGTAACAGGTTTCAGTAGACCTGCAAGCTTGGCAATCAGTCCCGATTGCTCGGCAATCTTCATAATGCCAAGCCACAGAGCCATTATGCCGATAAGCCCGAGGGCAAGCTCGACGGCAATTTTTGCGTATTTAATTATTCCATCGTTAGTAACGGCATTCAGTTTGACAAATTTAATCGGATCAAAAACCATTTTGCATTTGATATTATTGCCGTTAAAAACATCGTAGCTGATATGAGCAGAAAGATATTTTTCATTCTTTTGCATCTTAAAAATTTCTTGCCACAGAGGCGGAGTGTTCTCGTCGACAAAAATATGGAGAGTACCGGAATTACTTTTGCCAGCAACAATTTCGGCTTTCTGTGTCATGCCGAGTTCACACGAATAAATTAGTGTACAAGGATAAACCTGCGATTGCCTCAAAGGATAAGGTGGTGGCTCTTCAAAATGTAGAACGGTTTCTATCACTTCACCATTATGGTATTTGTTTGAAGAAAGTTCTTTCCAATCGCCCCAAACGGCAACCGTTATTCCGATCACTATTAATCCCAACCAAATATAATTGAGCATAGCTCTACCTTTTCATGATATTGTAACTCTCAACACTTAGCTCTTAGCCCTTAGATTTTTTAATTTTAACTTTCTACTTCAGACTTCCGACTTCACAACGTGTTAATATAACGGATTATTGGGGAGATGTCAACACCGATCCACTTTTGCACAACTCCCAAATTTACCATATCTTTAACTCAAATTTAATCCGCATTTAACCGCAACAAATTAAATAATCTTTAATAGGAACACTTTAATGACGATTCAAAAACGACGCTCATGGGCTGAACCGTTTAAAATTAAAATGGTTGAGCCGCTTAAAATGACAACCAAACCTGAAAGAGTTAAAGCACTTGAAACGGCAGGATACAATACATTCCTTCTGAGATCGGAAGATGTTTACATCGATCTTTTAACCGACAGCGGCACTAACGCAATGAGTGAAAATCAGTGGGCAGGGTTGATGCTTGGCGATGAAGCATACGCCGGAAGTAAAAATTATTTTCACCTTGAAGACGCGGTAAAAAAATATTACGGCTACAAATATCTTGTTCCCACGCATCAGGGCAGGGGCGCAGAGCATTTAATTTCCAAAATAATGATCAAGCCCGGAGATTACATAGCGGGCAACATGTATTTTACAACTACCCGTCTTCATCAGGAACTTGCCGGCGGCGCCTTCGTGGATGTAATCATCGATGAAGCACACAATACACTGAGCACACATCCTTTCAAAGGGAATATCGATCTGCAAAAATTGGAAGAATTGATAAAGCGTGTTGGAGCGAACAAAATTCCTTACGTGAGCGTTGCAGCCACCGTAAATATGGCGGGCGGCCAGCCGGTTTCTATGAAGAACATGAAAGACGTGCGTGAGCTGACGAGCAATCATGGCATTAAAATTATCTTTGATGCAACCCGTGCGATTGAAAATGCATATTTTATCAAGACGCGTGAAGAGGGTTATCAGAATAAATCTATCTCCGAGATATTGCTTGAGATGTGCTCGTACACCGATGGCGCAACGATGAGCGCAAAAAAAGATTTGCTTGTGAATATCGGCGGCTTCCTCGCGATCAACGATTTTGATATTTTCGAAGAAGCACGCAATCTCGTGGTTGTGTATGAAGGATTGCACACGTACGGCGGTTTAGCGGGCCGCGATATGGAAGCGATGGCTCGCGGCATCGAAGAAGCAGTTCAATACGATCATATCAAAGCGAGAATCGGTCAGGTGGAGTATGTGGGCAATAAACTGCTTGAGCAAAATGTTCCCATCATTCAACCGGTAGGCGGACATGCGATATTTCTAGATGCGAAACAATTCTTCCCGAAAATGCCGCAAACTGAATTCCCCGCTCAAACGCTTGCGGCGGAAATTTACTTGGATTCAGGCGTAAGAACTATGGAACGAGGAATTGTTTCTGCCGGAAGGAATAAAGAGACAGGTGATCACTATTATCCGAAACTTGAACTTGTCCGCGTCACATTTCCGCGCCGAGTTTACACGCAGGCACACTGCGATGTAACGACTGAATCTATTGTCGATGTCTATGGGCGAAGAAACTCAATCAAAGGTATGCGCATGGTATATGAACCGAAATACTTGAGATTTTTCCAGGCACGATTCGAAAGGTTATAGTATACAGCGGCGGTTTCGTCAAATCCGGAACCGCCTCATATTTTATCTAACTCACCACTCACAAATTAACTACTCAGTAGAGACTTCTGAAATATTATATTAATCAGCAAAAGACTGTCACGCTGAGACTTCGGCGTGAGCTCAGTCGAACGCTTGTCGAAGTGTGATTCCATAGCAAAAAGTCATGGTTCGATCCCTCGATAAACTCGGGATAAACTTGCTCACCATGACATTGAATTTATTATTCAGATGTTTCCACTATACAGCCCTCCTTCCGTTTGCACAACTCCCAAAATTGAGCTATCTTTGAAAGAATTTACAATTATCGATTGACAATTAAGCATTGGCAATTCAAATGTTTAGACGAAAAAAACACACATCTCACAATAATTCTTTGCCTTTAATTTTTAGCACTCATTTCTCAGCTCAAAGCTCTAAGCTCTCTGCCCAAAGCCCCCGGCTCATTTCTCTCAGCCCTAAGCCCTCTGCTCTAAGCTCTATACTCTTAGCTCCTAGCTCATGGCTGTTGGTTATTGGTTATTGGTCATTACTCCTTTGTTTTTTGTTATTCGTGGTTAGTGAACCGATGCATGCTCAGGATAAAGAAAACTCCGAATTCAAATTAGCAGTCGGTTTGTACAACGACGGGATGTACGATTTGGCAGTTGAGCAATTTAAAAATTTCATCAATACATATCCGAATACATCCAACGGCATCGAATCGCGCTTTTACCTCGGCACCACGCAACTAAAATTAAAAAGGTACGATGAGGCAAGAGTAACTTTTCAGAATTTTGCGCTTACATACGTTGAACACCCGAAAGCGCCCGAAGCGTGGTTGAAAGTTGGCGATGCCTTCCTCGCCCTCAACAATGTACGTGAAGCCGCTTCCGCGTACGAGCGGGTAAAAGTTTTTCATCCTAAAAGTCAGTTGGTGCCCGAGGCGCTGTTAAAAGCGGGTCAGTTATATCGTCAGTTGGAAGATCGGGAGAATGCTAAGAAAATTTTCCGCATCATCATTCAGGAATATCCGACAACCTCAAGTGTGTTGCCGGCGCGGTTTGCTATCGGAGAGATGTATGCCGAAGAAGGTCAAACGGAATTGGCAGAACGCGAAGCACGGCGTGTTGCCGAAAGCGATGCCCCTCCCGAGGTCAAGGCAAGCGCTTTATTCTCGATCGGTAAACTGCAGGTATTGAACTGTTTATTCGCTGAAGCCGAGGCAACATTCAAATCGGTGATTTCAAATAATAAAAAATCATCTGCCGCAACAGCAGCGGCATTCGAGCTGGGAAAGTTAGCCGCGAGCGGGCGCGACTATAATACCGCGATAGATTATTTTAAAAAAGTTTTCTCAGACGAGTCTGCGGATGATTCACTCCAATCCAGAGCGATGCTTGAGACTGGTAAAGCTTTCCGGAATCAGAAAGAATATTCGAATGCCAAAAAATCATTTGATAAACTTATCTCGAAATTCCCGAAATCAACGCTGGCAGATCAAGCGATTGTTGAAGCGGGCAGATCGGCTTTTTTGAACGAAGATTTTAAAGAGGCGCTTCGATATTTTAAAAAAATAATTTCCAATCCGAGTTCTCATTATTTGGGAACAGCTTTACTTTCTGCTGCCGACGCGTCATTCATGCTCAAGCAGTACAACGAGGCTTGCCGCTATTTGTTGAACTATGCCGGGGTTTTACCAGATAATATTCAGACTCCATCTGCATTGCTCAGGTTAGGAAGAATCTTCGAGAATAATTTACAGGAATACAGAAAAGCGATAAATATTTACGATCAATTGACTCAAAAATTTCCGCAATCACCGTTGGTTGTTGAAGCCGCGATTGGAATTGCTGCTTGTCAGGAGAAAGCCAACGATTTCGACGACGCGTTAAAAACATACATCGATCTTCAAACCCGTTATCCCGCGAATGATTTCTCCGATTCGGTTTCGGGCAAAATCGAATTCATTCAGAATCACCGAATCAAAGACCGGGATGCCGGAATTGAAAAACTTGCGCGACTGATGGGCGAAGTCTTAACAGATAAAAATAAATCTGAACTCTCTTTCAAATTGGGTGAAATATACTTTAACGATTTAAAAGATTATGAATCTGCGGCAAAGCAATTCACATCGGCAATCGACGGAGGATTGGATGAAGATCGGCTATTCAATGCTTATTATTTTCGCGCACGATCATATCATCTTTTATCTGAATTGAAACCTGAAGCGATCACTCCGGCGATCGAATTTTATGATGCTCTTCTAAAAAAATATCCGAAGAACAACGCGAATGATGACGTCGCATTTTATTCTTACAAATTAAAATCCCGTGCGAAAAATCCGACCGAGATTATCGGCATGGCTCAGGAATATTTATCACAATATCCCTCATCCGGTCATTGGGATCAGATTTTACTGGAGTTGGCAAACGCATCCGCGATGGCTCAGGCACCCAACGATGCGATATCAACTCTCCGGCTTTTAGTCACGGAATATTCAAAATCTCCTATCTTATCCGACGCATATTTTGAATTGGGTGATCTGTATAAGCAACTTAAAAACCCCGACTCATCTGAGCTGAATTGGCAAAAAGCAGTTTCCTCTGAGCATGTCAGGCCTTCTACACTCCAATCGCTT
The DNA here is from genome assembly GCA_016214905.1 of Ignavibacteriales bacterium. Lineage (NCBI taxonomy): Bacteria > Pseudomonadati > Ignavibacteriota > Ignavibacteria > Ignavibacteriales > Ignavibacteriales bacterium. The sequence continues at coordinate 9,104 of JACRMQ010000005.1, forward strand.
TGGAATCTTGGCGAACACTATAATCAGAAGCGTAACTATCCCGAAGCGATTAGCATACTGAAACGGCTGGTCAATGATTACTATTACAGTTTCATTTCAGAAAAAGCGGCATCGGTAATACCCGAGCTGCACATAGCGAATGCCGAGTATGACGAAGCGATTCAACTTTATTTTGAATCGTTGAACAAATATCTTACCGACGAATCAAAAACAAACAGCGTAAATCAAATCTATTTTTCGCTGGCAACGGTTTATGAAAAAAAGGGTGAGCGTCAAAATGCTTTGAAATATTATACGGAATATTTGATTGGTGATAGGAAAGGAGTTTACGCGAGCAAAGTATTTTACTCGCTCGGAACTCTTGCCCGCTCCGAGGGACGCCTTGATAAAGCATCCTCTTATTTCAGGCAAGCCGTATCGCTTGGCGACGCCGGTTCCACGACGAGCGATATTGCCGACTTACTTTTTCAAACCGAACAATATGGCGAAGCTGCAAAGCAATATTCCCAACTTGCCCAGGCAAACGACAGTTTGAAAGATAAGCAGTATTTTCAATCGCGTACTATCGTTTCCACCCTCCGTGACAACCGACTTGCTGAAGCCCAAAAACTCGTAAACGATTTTTACAAAAACTACAAAGATGCGGAAAGATATAAAGCCGAGTTCGAATATGAAACCGGACTACTTCACTACAGAAAACAAGATTATAATACCGCAAAAAAATTGTTTGAAAACGTTGCGGACGATTATGAAGAAACCAGATTCGGCGCGTGGGGCAATTATTATATCGGTAAAATTTCAGAAGTTTTGAATAAGCTTGAAGAAGCTGCAAAAAAATATGAATCGGTGCTCAAGAAATTTCCCGATTCAGACGTGATACCGAGAGTACTTCTATCGCTCGGGAACATGCACTTCAACGCTGAAAGATATGAACAATCGATTAGGTTTTATCAGGAAATCATAAAGTCACCGAGCAAATCGGGCGACATACTATCGTACGCGATGAACAACCTGATAGAAGCGTATGAATCAACGAAACTGTATGATGACGCTTTAAAGATTACACGCGATTACATTGAAAGATATCCTAACGATGAGGCTATAATCGATAAGAAAATTAAACTCGGCACCCTCTACACAAAAATAGGTTATTACGATCAGTCGGTTTTGCATTTCCAGAATTTAATTCCAGAAGCGGGCAACTTATTGGAAGCTGAGATCCGGTACAATATCGGCGAGGCATATTATTATAAAGGCGATTATCAGCAGGCGATTCTCGAATTTTTGAAAGTACCTTATCTGGTTACCAAACAGGGAAAAGTAAATTGGACTGCTACATCGCTTTATATGGCAGGACAGTCGTACGAAAAAATGTCAAAATTCAGCGAGGCAATCAGCATGTACCAACAGGTGATCGATAGATCCGGAATCGACGCGACATTCAAAGCGGCTGCGCAAAAAGAAATTAACAGGGTAAATTCAATTATCAAGAAAGAATCCCGTTAGTGCTGGAACGCGAAACTGAAAATATATTAAAGACAATCAAACAACTCCTGCCGGATAAGGGAACCGGCGTTGCCTGCTTAAAAGATATTCTGGCGGTTGATTTACCAAATTCATTAAAATATTATTTCAGAGCCGAGGTTGAAGCGTTACTTCGAAACGAACAATTAAGGTTCGCGAAAGAAAGCCGCTTCAATCATAACCAGCCTGAAATCAAGAGCTTGCAACAACAAATCGATTCTGTACTCATCCTGAATTATAAGTTTCAGAATATGGAACATCACATGGATGATACGATTCATTTGATGATAAATTACCTAATCCGTCCGCAATGGACTTTATCGAACCTGATTTTTGAAAAAAATAAAACAGTTTCTGCTCAAAATCTCATCGATATATTCAGATATTTCGCGCCGTATGATTATTTAAAAGAAATCGTAATAAAATATTTTTCAGAAAAAAAGATTACCGCGATAACCGAAAAAGAATTCAAGACATTGCTGTGGAAAGCCGACAGCGAATATATAAAACGAAAATCGGGTTATGAACTCGCCGAAACAATCTCACCCGTATTTGAACTTTTTAATCACTATATTAGAAGCACCAACTACTTGTTACCGATCAAAGCGATCATCAAGTATTTTGAAGATAAGGGGCTAAATCTAGCAATTCCCCGTCTTGAAGGTGAAATTGCGCAAGGCAAAACTGAAATCAGTAAAAAAGAACTCGGAGAATTTCTTGAAGACTGCAGGCACGCGCTCGGTTCGTTCCAGGCGGATATCCCGAATTGGGATCAACAGGTTAATGATGATTCTGCCGTTCAATCGATTCCGAAGATAAAATTTGAAATTTCGGAATCTGACAAAAGAAAATTTATAAAGAAAATATTCAGTCATAATGAACAGGCATATCTCTCACTTCTTGATACCCTGACGAAACAATCGTCATGGAAGCAGGCATCGAAATTAATCGATGAGATTTTCATAAAATATGATGTTTATCCGTATTCACCGGAGGCGACAAAATTTGTAGAAATAATGTCCGAGCAATTTCATCCTAAAAAATGATTCGATATTTTATACTTGAAAAAACAATCTGTCCTCTCGGCTATATTAACTTATTTTTATTTTTAACTTTTTAATTTTGAATTGAACCATGTTCATTGATGAAGCAACGATATATGTAAAAGCCGGTGACGGCGGGGATGGGATGATAAGTTTCCGTCGCGAAAAATATATTCCCAAGGGGGGACCCGACGGTGGTAACGGCGGCAAGGGTGGAGATATAATTTTACGGGCCGACAGGCAACTAACAACATTGATGGACTTCCGCTACAAGCGAAGATATAATGCGAGTGATGGTAATAAGGGAGAAACATCTAACAGAACCGGTAAGAGCGGCGAAGATACTGTTCTGAGAGTTCCGGTCGGCACTATTATACATGATTCTGAAACAAACGATATTATCATCGATTTAAAACGCGAAGGTGATGAAATTGTGATCGTCAAAGGTGGTCGCGGCGGCAAAGGGAATGCCGAGTTCGCAACATCAACAAATCAAGCGCCGCGTAAAGCGACAAAAGGTACACCGGGTGAAGAACGAAACATCAATCTTGAATTAAAACTTCTTGCCGACGTCGGACTTGTCGGATTTCCCAATGCGGGTAAATCAACTTTAATCTCTCGTATATCTGCCGCAAAACCAAAGATCGCAGATTACCCATTCACAACACTCATTCCGAATCTCGGCATTGTAAGATACAGCGAAGAAAAAAGTTTTGTTGTCGCCGATATGCCGGGACTTATCGAAGGGGCACATACGGGCAAAGGACTTGGTATTGAATTCCTGCGGCACATTGAAAGAACAAGCGTGATCGTATTCCTCATCGAATGCACGAGCGAAGATCCGAAAGAACAATATAAAACTTTAGCCAACGAGCTAAAATCATTCAACGAGAAAATGCTCAAGAAACCCCAGATCGTTGCCGTATCTAAAATGGATTTGGCAAATGCTGATCTTAAAAAAGCATTGAAGAAATTGAAATTCAGAAAAACCATAAAGGTTATTCATATATCTGCCGTCACCGGAGAAGGATTGAAAGATTTAATTGATGAGATGTGGCGAAAAGTAAGTCGAAATATTAAATAACATGAGATTATTTCAATGAAAACAATTTATATCAATATATTCTTTTTAATTTTATTCATCTCAACACCAAGACAAAACTTTGCTCAAAATGAAAATGAATTAGCTCGCGGTTCGGTTGAAATATTCGATCCCGCTCGCGACGCGGCTGCCGATATTCGTACGGCAATCATTGAAGCGACCCGAAGCGATCGCAGAATCATACTCGATGTCGGCGGTAATTGGTGCATCTGGTGCAAACGGCTCGATACTTTATTCATGAAGAATAAAGATTTAACCGAATTTATGCTTAAGAATTACGTTGTTGTCAAGATTAATTTCAGCAAAGAAAATGAAAACGAAAAAGTTTTATCACAATACCCGGAGATCAAAGGATATCCGCATATATTCGTGCTGGAAAAAGACGGTAAACTGATTCATTCACAGAATACCGGAGATTTAGAGTCAGGTAAAGGACACAACAAGGAAAAAGTTTTTGAATTTCTCAAGAAGTGGGCGCCCGCTTCTTCACGTTCGCAAGACGAGTTCGATATAAAGATAGGTGAAGAAAATTATACGATGAAAAAATATTTCTTCTGTCTATTGAAGAAAGGTCCGAACAGAAACCAGGATTCCGTTGCGGCAAAAATGATTCAGGATAACCACCTCGCTCACCTCAGCAAATTAGGCAAACAAGGTTTAATTTCTATTGCGGGACCATTCGATGGTGATAACGAATACCGCGGAATAATAATTTTCAATGTGAGATCAAAAGAAGAGGCAGAAAAATTGGAAGGTGAAGATCCTGCGGTTATATCGGGAAGATTATCAATGGAGATATTGCCGGTATGGCTCGCGAAGGGATCGAAGCTACCTTAATGATTCAGCCAGTTACTTAAAATCTTTTTACCTTCAGTCGTCATAATCGATTCCGGATGGAATTGAATCCCTCTAACATCAAACTCTTTGTGCGCGATCGACATAATGATTCCATCATGATCGGTTGCGGTTATTTCAAAACACTCAGGGAGATATTTTTTTGATACCATCCATGAATGATAAAGACCCGCCTCGAATTTAGCCGGGAGTCCGTTAAATAAATATTCATCTCTTCGTAAAACTTTCAGCTCTCTCTTCATTCCGTGAGAGACACGCGGCATTCTGATCAATTTGCCGCCGAATGCTTCCGCGATTGCCTGATGCCCAAGGCAAATTCCTAATATTCGTTTTGTGGGCGCAAACTTTTTGATAACGGGTATCAATTTTCCTGCCTCAGCGGGAATGCCCGGTCCCGGACTGATCAAAATATTTTCGTATTTATTAATCTCGGTGATGTCTATTTCATCATTTTTAATTATCTTGACGCCAAAACCCTGACTTTCAACAATTTGTATTAAATTGTATGTGAATGAATCATAATTATCAATTAAAATTATTTTAGTATTCATAAATTTATTTTGATGAAATTTTTATTACCTTTAACATCAATGAATAGATCAGATGCCATACAAACGATGAATAGGTTAGGGAAGAATAATGTTCCTTTCCTTTTTATCATCGATTATGAGATGCGGAATCCACAAATCCTTAAATTAGACGATATCGACGAAACGAAAATATTGTACGATATCAACGGTATTCACAATGATTTTGTTAAGCCAATATTGCAGAAAAATATATCTTTCGCAAAAAAACCTGTTTCTCATAAAAAATACATGCGGGCGTTCAATAATATCCAAAAACATATCGGCGCGGGTAATACATATCTCTTAAATCTAACTTTCCCGACCGAGATTAAAGTAAATCTGACCCTGCTTGAAATATTTCTTCACAGCGAAGCAAAGTACAAATTATTTTTTAAGAATAAGTTTGTTGTGTTTTCTCCTGAGCGATTCATTCAAATCTCCGATGGACGGATTTCATCCAATCCTATGAAAGGAACGATTGATGCCTCGATATTAAACGCGAAAAATATTATCTTGAATGATATTAAAGAACAAGCAGAGCATAATACTATAGTCGATTTAATCAGAAACGATCTCAGTATGATTGCGAAAAATGTTCGCGTCGAGAAATTCCGGTACATCGACAAAATTAAAACACATAATAAAAACTTATTTCAGGTCAGCTCTAAAATCGTCGGTGAACTCGATCGGAATTATAAATCCAAAATTGGAGATATTATTTTTGCATTATTACCGGCCGGCTCAATAAGCGGCGCACCAAAAAAGAAAACGATTCAAATTATTTATGGAACTGAAAATTATAAACGAGGATATTACACCGGAGTATTCGGATATTTCGACGGGGATTATCTCGATAGCGGTGTGATAATCCGATTCATAGAACGAAACAAAAATAAATTCATCTATAAAAGCGGGGGTGGAATAACCTCACTCAGTAATCCTAAATTAGAGTACAATGAAATGGTAGATAAAATATATGTGCCCATTGTTTGAAACAATAAAAGTTGAAAATAGAATTCTGCACAATCTCGAATATCACAACGAGAGGTTGAACAAATCCCGGAAGAATCTATTCGGATGCAACGATATTATCGACTTAAATGAGATGATATCAATTCCCGAAGATCTGAGCGATGATATTATCAAATGCCGGGTTGTCTATTCAGAAGAAATCGAGCAGATTCAATTCGCCAATTACGTCAAACGACAAATTCGAACACTCAAGCTGGTCGAGTGCGATAATATTGTATATTCTTACAAATACGTTGACAGAAGAATATTCAGCGAACTCATGGATTCAGTCAATACCGATGATATTCTTATCATCAAGAATGGAAAGGTAACGGATACTTCATTTTCAAATATAGTTTTTTTTGATGGTACGAAATGGGTAACCCCCTCGCATCCTTTGCTGCGCGGGACAAGACGAGAAAAGTTGCTGAGGGATAATATCATTTCAGAAGCTAACATCGGGGTTGAAGATTTATATCTGTTCGATAAAGCAACTCTGATTAATTCTATGATTGATTTTGGCGAAGGTCCGATAATTGACATTTCCGATATCACGCGCCAATAATATTTAATTTTACTCTTCATCGAAATAAAAATCAATTTTACAACGCGGGTATTCATTTTATATTCCTTGCAATTAATGAGCGAGTAATGTATATTCCTCGTGTCTTGCATGATAAATCGAACTAAAATGAATCAGAACACCATTCCGGTTATTCCACAGCAACTGTTGCGGTTTTACAACGTATTAATCTATTGGCATCATGCAATATTTCTTGAACAATAATTTTTAAGGGTATTTATATGAAACCAAATTCATTGGGTTTTTTAGGTTTATTGGGCTTTCTTGGCACTCTTGGTTTCGTTCTTGATAAACCATCATTTTACGGGCTTTATGGATTATTTGCTCTCTTTAGTTTATTCGGAATTCAATCCAAGAACAGTAACAATCGTAAAAAATAAATTCGATAAAAATATTTATTTATTTGCACCAATTGCTTATGAGAAGCATAAATTTTTATTCACGGGAATGAAAATTACCGGATCACAAAAGTATGACATTTCTTTACCCAGATTTCCGCTGGCATTGGGTATCCGGATTAACACGATGAATCCCATTCTGACTTAATGGACAATAAGTCAAACATATCATCGACCGATAATTCGACTGCATTAGTTATTGAACGGATCCAAAACAATAAATATCTGAACGAATTCATCCGTCTCCCTTGGCAGATTTACAAAGATTATCCTCATTGGATTCCCCCTCTCATGCGGGATGTGAGGTTCAAATTAAATCAATCGAAACATCCTTTCTTCGAGCACGCAAAAATCGAATTATTCATCGCCAGACGAGGAACAACTATCGTCGGACGTATCGTTGCAATTGTTGACAACCGTTACAACGAATTCCATAAAGAACGCACCGGATTTTTCGGTATGTTCGAGTGTTCCGAAGATTACGAAGCGGCTAAAGCATTATTCTCTTCCGCAGAAACATGGTGCAAAAATCAGGGCATGAACCGAATTCGAGGACCGATGAATTTAAGCATGAACGACGAATGTGGATTCCTACTTGAAGGTTTCGACCGCGATCCTGTTATGATGATGCCGTATAATCCAAAGTACTACCTTGAATTTTGCGAGAGGTACGGTTTTGTTAAAGCGAAAGATCTTTATGCCTTTCTGAAAAGCGACATAGGAGTAGTCGATCGGGTTGCGAAATTAGTAGAGCGGGTGAAGAAAAAAGAAAATGTTGTAGTCAGACCGGTTAACCTGAAAGATTTTAACAGCGAGGTAGCGATCATCAAAGATATATATAACGCGGCGTGGGAACTGAACTGGGGTTTTGTACCGATGACTGAAAAGGAAATGGATCTCATGGCGAAAGAATTGAGACCCATTTGTGAACCGGAACTCGTTTTGTTTGCCGAAGTCAACGGAGAACCGGTAGGTGTAAGCATCACTCTTCCTGATATGAATCAGGTGTTGAAAAAGCTCAACGGAAAACTTGGCCCCATCGGTCTCTTAAAATTTCTCTATTACAAAAAGAAAATTACCGGGGCGCGGGCGATCGTGTTCGGCATTAAAAAAGAATACCGGCTCACCGGTATCAGCAGCGTGTTGTATTACGAGACAGTAAAGAGAGGTGCGCGATTAGGATACACTTGGTGCGAGATGTCGTGGAACCTCGAGGATAACGATCTGATCAATCGCTTCGATGAAGCTGTTGGCGGGAAACTGTACAAGAAATACAGAATTTATGAAAAAGAGCTTACCTGATCTATTAGATTAACGATGATAGCCTTGTAGTTTTAGGAATAGTTTGATTATTCCTAAGGTGCGCATAATTAAGTCCATAATATTCAAAACAAATTTGATAATTTTAAGTATAATATGGAAGTTACTTGGAATAAAAATCTTTTCAATCATTGAAGTAATTGTTTGTAGTAAAACAATGAGCAAGCTAATAAAACCGCTACAACCCGGCATTTGCGGAAAACCAAGGGGGGAAATCCATTGAAAAAAATGAATCAAGAAAACATTCTAAAGAATGTCCTGGAATCATACCATAACCTTATCGAACATCTTAAACTTGGTGTTTATCGCAGTACACCCGGACCACAGGGAAAATTTCTCGAAGTCAATCCCGCCCTTTTAAAAATGCTTGGCTGCAAAAGCCGGAATGAACTCCTTAACCTTCCAATTTATCAATTTTATCAAAATCCCAAGGACAGGCGCCGGTTCAGTGAAAAACTATCCCGCAAGGGAGTTGTGTATAACGAAGAGTTGATTCTTCGGCGAAAGAACGGTTCTCCCCTGATAGTCTCCGAGATAGCTGTTGCAGTTCGCGACAGCTATGGAAAAGTTTTATTTTTTGAAGGACTGGTGGAAGACATAACAAACCGTAAACAATCCAAGAGGCAGTTCGACCTTCAAAAAACATATCTTGAAAAACTCTTTAATGCGGCTCCGGAGGCAATCGCATTGCATAATAACCATGACCGTATAGTAGACATCAATGATGAATTCACAAAGATGTTCGGGTACACTCGCGAAGAAGCAATAGGTAAACAAATAAATGAACTGGTAGCACCTGAAGAATTGCTTGAGGAGGCAAAAGATATTTCTCATCGTGTTATACTTGGAGAACGTATAGAATTAGAATCTAAAAGGAAGCGAAAAGACGGAGTTCTTATTGACGTATCGATTCTTGGAGCTCCGATTTTTCATCAGGGGAAACAGGTCGGCGATTATGCAATTTACCGAAATATCACGGAACGGAAAAAAGCGGAAGAAGAAATACGAATTCAGAAAACTTACATGGAAGGTCTACTTAACAGCGCACCCGAGGCAATTATTTTTCACGACACGAATGACATTGTAGTAAATGTAAACAATGAGTTTCTCAAAATGTTCGGCTATACTCGCGAAGAAGCAATTAGTAAACCGATCAATTCACTCGTCGCTCCAATAGAATTGAAAGACGAAGCAGCAAAACTTTCAGACACCGTTATTCACGGACATCGAGTGGAGGTTGAAACAAAACGCCGGAAAAAAGACAACACATTATTTCACGTTTCAATTCTTGGAGCTCCAATCTTTCATCAAGGGAAGCAAATCGGTGTATTTGCGATTTATCGAGACATTTCGGATAGGAAAAGAACAGAAGAAGAAATCCTCATACAAAAAATCTATTTCGAGCGATTATTCAACAGCGCCCCTGAAGCAATCTTACTGCACGACAATGATGATCGCGTAGTAAGTGTGAACGAGGAATTCGTGAGGATGTTCAACTACTCACGCGAAGAAGCAATCGGCCGTCCTGTGAACGAACTTGTTGCTCCGACTGAATTAATGGAGGAAGCAACTCGCTTTTCACAGATGAGTTTTAGAGGAGAGCGTGTAGATGCTGAGACAAAACGTAAGCGAAAAGATGGAACGCTCATTGATGTTTCTGTACTGGGTGCACCCGTTTTTCATGAAGGAAAACAAATTGCTGTATACGCGATTTACCGGGATATCACTGAACACAAGAGATTAGAAGAGGAGCGCATTCGCGAGAAACAAGAAGCACAGATGGCAAGGGATATACAATTAAACTTTTTACCTAAATCCAATCCGATAGTTCCGGGATATGATATTGCCGGGAAAAGTTTACCGGCTATGAATGTAGGCGGAGACTATTATGATTTCATCCGGTTAAACGATCACCAAATTGCAATCGGGCTTGGTGATGTGAGCGGAAAAGGATTAGCGGCATCGCTGGTAATGGCAAACTTGCAAGCAACTATTCGTAGTGAAGCATTGTATGGTTCTGACCCGGCACATTGTCTCGAACGGGCAAACAAACTTCTTTTTAACAGCACCGATGCACGGACTTTTATATCTCTATTTTATGGGATACTCGATACCGGTAACAACTCACTTATCTATGCTAATGCTGGTCAAGATCCTGCTGTCCTCTTTTCCGAAGCAAAGTCACCGATATCGTTATCGACTCGAGGTATGGCTCTCGCGTTGACAAACGATGCTGACTATAATGCTCGAACCATCTTTCTGAATCCGGGTGACTTCGTCATATTTTATTCTGACGGAATTACTGAAGCTGTGAATGACAAAATGGAAGAATTCGGGAGAAACCGAATTTGGGATCTTGTCATCAATAACAAAACAGAACCATCAGCCATAATACTCGATAAGCTTTTCGATGCAGTTCATGGGCATGCAAACAACGGCTCAGATCAGGATGATATGACGGCAATTTTACTGAAACGCATTTGATAACATTTGGATGTACACCTTACAATAAATACCGGATTTATGAAAAGGAACTTTGATATTACGGATAGCTACTCATACATCGTCCCCTTCCCTGCCTGCCAGCAGGCAGGTCTAATTTTAGAGAAAGGGGAGCGTTTGGGTGGAGGTTGAGTTCAATTAATTCTCCACCCGGATTTTCAAACAATATATTTCTTAAACGAGTGGTTGCAATTTAAATATGAGTGTTGTACATTCAAATCGAAATGAAAATTATAAATAATATGGAGGACACTCTAGTTTTGGGAAAGGTACTCATCACAGAAAATCCAATAATCGTGGCATTTATAAACGGGAAAAAAGAATTGTTAATACATTAGTTATATGATATGCCGCTCGGATAAACAGTTATGAATGGTAAATGTCTTCTTTGTTCAAAGAACAGGACACTCATATTAAGCCACATTATTGCCAAGTTCGTTTTTGCTTACTTGAAAGAATCTGCCCCAAGTGCTATACGTACAGTTTCTGTACCAAATCAACGAGTCCAAGATGGAATCAAAGATTACCTACTATGTGGAGAATGCGAGCAACTTTTTGGAACATGGGAAAAAGCTTTTTCTGAGTGTATCTTCCTCCCATTGCACGACCCATCGCCAATGACTTCTCCTATTCGATATGAATCGTGGGCAATCAAATTTGCAGTCTCAGTTTCATGGAGAGTATTACATCATTACTTAGAAACCGCTTCATCGGAGTTTACTGAAAAACAGATGGAGTATACTAGACGTGCTTTCACAGCTTGGCGTTCATTTCTTCTAGAAAAACAAAAACATCCAGGTGAATTCGAACAACATCTATTACTTTTAGATACGGTCGAAAACCATACGGCGAGCGATACATCTCCATTCTTGAACCGTTATTTCTTAAGGACGATTCACATGGATTTACTAACAACTGATACATCCATCATGATTTACACCAAGATGTGCCGTATTATTATTTTTGGCTTTATACGTCAGAATAATTCAAATAGATGGAAAGGAACAAAATTACATATCAACCATGGCACGATAGTTCCAAGAACAAGATATATTATACCGGCTGGCTTAGCTGCTTATTTTAATGAGAAAGCGGACGAAGCAAAGGCTGCATTGAATTCTTTATCACCAAATCAAGAACGCAAAGTTGAAAACGCAATTAAACAGAATCTTGATGGAATTGCAAATTCAGAGATATTTCGTGCAATAGCATCAGATTTTGCTCAATCTGGAACAAAAGCATTCAAGGAACAGAAGAAACGATAAAAGGCTAAACAAATACATCGAACTTTTATGAACGGTATATAACATAACACTATGTACCCATTCCGTTCGTGCGTCATTGCGCGTGCACGGCTTGTGCACCTTGTTTACGCTACATGCCCTTCATCTTATTACCTACTCTTCCAAAGTCTTTCCATTACAGAAATCTCTCCTGCTTTAAAAAACCTCATCAAATACATCAGCATCAAGAAAAGTACAATCAGGAATATATTCCAAAGAAAAACTATCTCCTGCCAAGTTGTAGAAATCCGAAAGTTTGCTTATGTTTTATATGAAAGGAGAAATGATATGACAGTTCAGCAGATAGAAAAACAGGTATTAAAATTAGATGCATATTCTCGTGCAAAGCTTGCAAGCAAGCTTCTATCAAGTCTTGACGAACTTTCCGACGTAGAAAATGAAAAATTATGGACAGAAGAAGCAATCCGTCGACACAACGAGCTATCGAGCGGTAAAGCGAAACCCAGGTCAGCGAAAGTAGTATTCATGAATGCACGAGCACGACTGAAATGATTAAAACTGTTTCATTTCACGAAATGGCAGAGTTAGAGTTGTATGAAGCCGCGAAATATTATGAATCACAAGCGTCTGGTCTAGGATTAGTCTTTCTCAATGAAGTCAAGCATGCCACAAAAGCTATTCAACAAAATCCCGAATCATCCCCACGAATCTTAAAAATTGTTCATCGAAAATTATTACGGCGTTTTCCGTACAGCATAATGTACTCTATCATAGATGAATCAATTTATATCCTGGCAATAGCGAATCAAAAACGACGTCCGTTTTATTGGCGGAATCGGAAAGAAACCTAGAAGAATAAATAATTTATTGTCTTACCCTCCTTCAAAGTTACTTTATAACAAAGATATCTTTTCTTTTATAAACTTCCTTACTTAATTTAAAGCAAGGGTATACCCTAATAATCCATTTGCAATAATAAGGATATAATCTTACAATACGCCGCGCTTAAATACTATCAGAAATATCACTAACTCCTTTTTCTTCTCTCCTGTTCCAGAGTTTTTTTATTACAGAAATTTCTCCCGTTTTAAAAAACTTCATCAAATACATCAGCATTAAGAAAAGCACAATCAAAAATATTTTCCAGAGAAAACCAATTACCGCCGTGCCGGACAACGCCTCAACCGGCATGAAATAATATAACATTATCACGACCGATGCCGAACTGGTAACCTTAAGCAAGCGGCTGAACTCATAGTTCACCGGATATATACGCTGGACAACGATATACATAGTCACAGCCATGATGAAGTAAGCAATAAACGTTGCCCACGCCGCACCCAACATTCCGAAAGGAGGAATCAATAGAAAGTTTGCCGCGACATTCACAAAAGCGCCAATACCTGTAACAAGAGGTGAATACTTGGTTTTCTTCTCAATATAAATTCCCGCTGAGAGATTTGTAGAGATGCCGAGGAATAAATAACCAAGCAAGACAACCGGCACAATATTCAAACCACTCCAGTAACTTTGTCCGATTATATGCCTGCCGAAAATACTGATCTTCGCAAAATCTCCGATGAAGAAAGTCAGCACTAAAAAGATTGCCGACATAAACAGGACAAGATAAGTCAGCACGCGCGCGAAGATTTCTTTCGCATTCGCTTCTTTAGACATCGAAAAATAAAATGGTCTCCATGCATAATCGTACATTGAAACAATCAACATCATGAAAATTCCTAACCGGTAATTCGCCTGATAGATTCCAACGGTCGCATCATCCGTAAGCGCGCGGAGAATTGGCCGATCAATAACTTGGATTGCCATTGCCGCAAGTCCCGACGGAATATACGGTAATCCGAACTTCATCAGTGCCTTCCAGAGCGGCAGGTTGAATTCTTCTGTGAGATAACGGAATATTGTCGGCATCAGTATCAATACCGTCAGTGCAGAAGCGGCAAGTCCGCTTATGAACACTCCAATCACACCCATCCTGAAGACGAGAAGAAGAATGAGATTCATTCCCACATTCACAACTATGTTAAGAAACTTGATCGTCGCGAACAGTTTCGCTTTGTGCTCCATCCTCAGCGCCGCGAACGGAATGATTGCAATCGCATCGAATGCTAAAATGCCTACTGTATAAAGCAGGATCGATTCATATTCTATCGGAACATTTATCATTTTCAATATCGGCGATGCGAGTAAAGCGAGTACCATTGAAAAAATAAACGACGTACCAAGAAGCGATATGAACGGTGTACTGAAATTTTGCTTTGCTGTTCCAATCTCCAGTGTTGATGAATATTTAAAATACGCAGATTCCATCCCGTAAGAATAAAAGACATTAACGAAAGCGATCAGGGAATAAACATAAGCAACAATCCCGTAATCGCCCGGGGCAAGAACGTTTGTATAAAACGGAACGAGAAGAAAATTAAGGAAGCGGCCGAGAATGGTGCTTATGCCGTAAATTGCCGTCTCGGTTCCGAGTCGCTTAATTTGCTGAAACATTCAGACAGATTTTGGTAAGTGAATAACCTTTAAAGAAATATCGAGCGCTTTCGGAGAGTGTGTGAGAGCTCCGACAGAAATAAAATCGACTCCCGTTTCCGCAACAGTTCGAACATTTTGCAATGTCACATTTCCGGATGCTTCCACCTCCACTCGATGACCGATGAGTTCAACCGCTTTTTTCATTCCATCAATCGAGTAATTATCGAGCATGATACGGTGGATTTCTTTAAATTTCAATGCCTCTTTTACTTCATCGATATTTTTTGTTTCAACTTCGATTTTTATCTTATATTTTTTTGTTGAAAGGAAATCCAGACAAAGTTCGATTGCACGCGTTATTCCTCCTGCCGAAGCGATATGGTTATCCTTAATTAAAACCATTTCGTCTAATCCGAACCTGTGGTTCGTACCGCCGCCTAACTTGACAGATAATTTATCCAGATATCGCAATCCCGGAGCGGTTTTCCGTGTATCGGTTATTTTCGCACGGGTTCCACGAACAGCTTCGACAAACTTCGAAGTTATGGTTGCTATACCGCTCATCCGCTGAACAATATTCAGCACGGTGCGTTCTGCCCGTAATATAGATCCGAATGAACCATCAACCGCACCGATAATCGTATTGGTATCGACAATCGATCCATCGGCGATGAAATGTTTGAACTGCAGTTCCGGATCGATAAAATGAAATATTTTTTCGGCGATTTCAATTCCTGCAACAATTCCCTGCTCTTTCGCCAGCATTTCGCCGTGCCCCAATAAATCGGGTGGTACAATCGACTCGGTTGTGATATCCCCGAGTCCGACATCTTCAACTATCGCTTCTTGGATTATTTGATTAATTTGTCCGTTATCGTAATGCTGATCCATCATTTCCCTCCAAATTATTATCATCAATTATTAATATTGGAATATCATTTTCGATTTTATAAATCTTATCGCATTTTAAACATTTGAGTTGATTTTCTTTTTCATTATAATCAAGGTCATCGAGACACTTCGGGCAGCAGATTATTTTTAACAATTCCTGAGATAGCATCTCGTTTTCTCCTTATCTATTTTTAAGTGTATCGGAAAACAATTTTGATACGACATCAAGAAATATTTTCGGTGCGCGTGTCGGCTTCCCGGTCAGCGCATTTATGAAACCGTGTTTCGTGTAACCGGCAACAAGTAACTCGTTAGAGTCCGCATTCAAGATTGCGTATTCAATAGTGATGCGCGCTTGAGGCGCTTCCGTGAGCATTGTTTTAACATTAAGAAGGTCATCGTATCTTGCCGCTTTGAGGAATCTCGCATGAGCTTCTATGACCGGTAAATAAATTCCCATTCCTTCAATTTTCGGATACGGAATCCCTATTTCGCGCAATAAATCGGAGCGCCCTTGCTCAAAATATTCGAGATATTTCGCATGATACACCATCTTCATCTGATCTGTATCGGCATAACGAACGCGAATTTTAGTGTCAATGGAGACCATCGATAGTTGTGGGATGTGGAATATGAGTTATGAGTTATTGATATTTTTACTTTTTACTTTTTAATTTTGCATTATTCTTCATACTCGCCCATCTTAGAAAATTTTTCTACACGTTTTTCGATTAACTTATCAGTTTTAAGTTTTTTTAATTTCGAAATTTCTTCCAACAAAATTCCTTTTAGAATTTCTGCCGCTTGCAGCGGATTTCTGTGAGCGCCACCCAGTGGTTCCGGCACTATCCTGTCAATAATCCCCTGTGCAAGTAAATCGGGAGCGGTTAGTTTCAATGCTTCGGCAGCTTGTTCTTTAAAGTTCCAGCTTCTCCATAGAATGCTTGAGCATGACTCCGGAGAAATAACAGAGTACCATGTATTTTCCATCATTAAAACTCTATCGCCAACACCGAGACCGAGAGCGCCACCAGACGCTCCTTCACCGATAATGACAATCACTATAGGAACAGGTAAATGCGACATCTCGAATAAATTTCTCGCAATTGCCTCAGCTTGTCCGCGTTCTTCCGCTTCCAATCCCGGGAAAGCTCCCGGCGTATCGATAAGAGTAATTACTGGACGTTTAAATTTTGCCGCGAGCTTCATCAATCTTAAAGCTTTACGATAACCTTCGGGATTCATCATCCCGAAATTTCTGTAAACGTTTGATTTTGTATCACGACCTTTCTGCTGCCCGATTATCATCACCGGTTCACTCCCCAAAAATGCAAGTCCGCCCACAACCGCTTTATCATCACGGAACGAGCGGTCACCATGAAGTTCTATGAAATCGGTTGTCATCATATTTATATAGTCGAGGGTATAAGGCCTATCAGGATGACGAGCAAGTTGAACTTTTTGCCAGCGAGTCAATCCTTCGTACACAGATTTACGGAGTTGATTGACTTTTTCTTCCAACGTGGTTATTTCCTCGCCGAGATCCAGCGACTCGGAATATTTTTTCATCTCCGCTATCTTTTTCTCCAGCTCAATAATCGGTTTTTCAAATTCTAGTACCGTTTTTGCCATCAGTAATTTCTTTCCTTCTTTATTATCATAGTTATCGTCTTAATCAAAATCTCAAAATCAAGAATCAACGATTGATTCTTCGCGTAATACAAATTATAATTTTCAATCTCCTCGATTGTAAGGTCGTTTCGATAATTTAATTGAACCAGTCCTGTCACACCGTATTTCCCGCAATACTCATGCATTTTATTATCATCTGAAGATAATAAATAATTAGGAGGCCCAACCAGACTCAATTTTCCTTTCATCACATCAGGAATTAATATAATTGTTTTTCCAAATTTTCCCAACGGGGCTGACGATTTTTTACGAATTAAAATAAACGGATAAACTAACAATAATAAAATACCGGCGATTATTATATCGAATATTCTTTTCAGAATGCGTCTGGACGTTTTATTGATATTATAATCGATGTCAACCAGCGGTATATCATCAAGCTCATCGATATGCGTTTTACCAACTATGACATCGAGACTGCTTGGAACCATTCTGAAGTTCACAGCTCTGTTTGTGCCGCGCGCGATCACCGTTAGAATATCTGTATAAGGAAGCGAATCTGTTGAAAATATCACATCTGAAACTCTTTTTTCTTCGATAATCTTACCAATATTGTCAATACTTCCGAGAATTTCAACTCCGGAAATTTGCTCTCCGATATATTTTCGAGACATATCGATAAATCCCACCACTTCGTAACCGTCATCAACGCGTGTTCGAAGTTTGCGCAGCAATTCCTCTCCTTTTTTATCGACTCCAACGATAAGAGTTCTGCGCCCGAACAAACTCCTTTTTTGATGTTCAGGGGATTTCAAAATGGAACGAGCGATCAACCGCCATCCGGGTAAAAGGAAAAAATTAAGGACTCCCGATATTGCAACGACCATCCGGCTGAAAGCGTATTGCTTGAAAAAGAATGTCAACGCTGAAAGTATTATATACCCGAATATCACCGCGCCACTCGCATGTGTTGCCGATAATTTCCGCTTTGTGTAAATGCCGAAAAAATACATCGAACTGATTATGATTAAAGCGGGAACGATAAAAATAACCGGGTATGCGTGAGAAGGGAAATGTAATATTTCTCCGAACCAAATATATTCTCCGACCAATAAAGATAAATTCACAAAAACAAAATCCGATATCGGCGCCTGCAATTGGCGGATCGATTTACTGATCAACGCGGCTAATTCTCTGACGGCAATTCCGAAACTTAACAATCCCGTGGAGATTATCCCCCTGGAGAAATGCTTTTTCACAAACAGCCGCATTGCTTCGTAAAACAATTTCACTTCATCTATGTTGCTGCGCCGTACACTTTCTCCTTTGTAATGGATCACTTGGGTTTCGTGTACATAATATATTTTCCATCCGGCTTCTTTAATGCGGTAACACCAATCAAGATCTTCCCCATACATGAAGAATTGCTCATCAAGTCCGCCAACTTCTTCCGCTACTTTCCGTCGCACGAACATGAACGATCCGCTAACTGCGTCGACTTCATAAGATTTTTCCGGGTCAAGATATTCAAGATTATATTTCCCGAAAAGCGGAACACGTGGAAAAAGATTACTTAATCCGATAATTTTCGTGAAAGCAACCCAGGGTGATGGGAAACTGCGTCTGCAGGCAAGTTGTAATGATCCATCCGGATTGAGTATCTTACATCCTGCTAATCCTACATCCTTATTTCTTTCGAGAAAATTCAACATTATCTTAATTGTATTCTCTTGAAGTATGGTATCGGGATTCAGTAGTAGAAGATATTCTCCTTTGGATATACGAATACCCTGATTGTTAGCCGCCGCAAATCCCACATTTTTATTGTTTACCATTAAATTGATTTGCGGGAATTTTTGCCTCACCATCTCGATACTTCCATCGTCCGACGCGTTATCGACAACGATGATTTCACCGTCGATACCTTTGAGCGCTTTCAATACGGAGTTCAGAGAATTTTCTAAGAACGCGCGAACATTGTAATTTACTATGATTACCGAAACCTGCATCGCCGTGTTAAAGTTTCCCGAATATTTGTTGAAACTTTAATTTCCAAACCATAAAAACAGCTTCGTAAACGATCTTCTTCGACATTTTAGAAACCCCGGATTGCCTGTCCATAAATATTATCGGATGCTCGGATAATTTAAATCCTTTATTCCATGCTTTATAATTCATTTCGATCTGAAATGCATAACCGTTAGAATGAATTTTATCCAAATCGATCGCCTCTAAGACCTGTCTGCGAAAACATTTAAAACCACCGGTTGCATCCTTTATCGGCATCCCGGTTATTACACGTGTGTAAACATTCGCGCCGTAACTTAAGATCAAACGTCTGATGGGCCAATTGATTACGCGTACACCATCTGTATAGCGTGAACCGATCACAAGATCGCAACTCTTAATTTTATCGATAAAGTTTGGAAGCTCGTCGGGGCTATGAGAAAAATCAGCGTCCATCTCACAAACAAAATCGAATTTATTTTCGATCGCGTATTTGAAACCGGCAACATACGCGGTTCCTAAACCCATTTTGCCTGCGCGGCGAATCAGATGAATGCGCGGGTTTTGTGCTTTTAATTTCTCAACTATGTTCCCGGTCCCATCCGGCGAGTTATCATCGACAACGAGAATTTCAATTTCAGGGGATTCTCCAAGAACCTGTCCGATAAATTTTTCAATGTTTTCCGCTTCATCATAAGTCGGTGTTACTACGAGTGTTTTTGGCATAGAGAAGATCTCAATTGATGATTGTTTAAATTAATATTCTACCCATAATCTGATCGAACCATAATGATCGTTTTCAATCAGATGTAGAACATTTTTTTCTATCTGTTGATATTCATACAGGCCCGAGATGAAGAAATTCGTTAACGGTTCATATACAGCTTTCAGTTGAAAACGATATGTTGTTTCCATATCTCCTTCCAAAAACCTTGCTGTTTCTGAATCGTATTGGCGGTGACCATGGTCTATATTGCCGCCATAATTTTCTAAAACTATACCGTCGATAATTTTGTTTTCACCGTGGCGCGATTTTCCAAAACCAATCCATGTCCGCAGCCGTTTATTTGGGCGATATGCAAATTGCAAAACTAATTCATCGGAATTCGGTTGCAGGTGATGAGCTAAACCGATTGAGTTATTCGTAAATGAATTGCCGGATATTCGGTTACTGTAAACGTACGGTTCCAAACGGGTATATTCGATAAAACCGTCGATATTTTCAAATCCTGCCAAGTCAGTCGCAATCAAACCACCCTGCCAGCCGAATTCATTCCCCCACCAACCGGTTCCCATTTTTTTGAAATCCAGATCATCGATAAGCCAGGTGCCGTAAAATTTATAACCGGCAAAAGGGAATACTTCAAGATCGAAATTTAAAAATGCGTTATCTTTATCGCGAAGTGAATGTTCCGATGATTTATAGAAATTAATCGGATTCATATAAGCAAAATCAACCGAGTTCCTTTGGTAAAGGATCATTTCCGATAATCCGACATTCATTACATTAAACAGTGAAAATTGAGCGCGATGAAGAGCGAGATATTTATTCGATGCCGACATCTGATCGACGAGCGATCCTTGCATGAACAAAAATCGGAACGATTTATATTGGAAATCTAATTTCAAAAAATCAAAAACAGGCGCGTTCGAAGAAAGAAGCAGGCGGTCGGAATATCCTGTTCCGATCATATTATGCTCTCTGCCGAACTCAAGATTGAACCAATCGAGATCGGCACGAAGATAAGCTTCGGTAAAATCGAAATATGGCGAATCAAGATCGTTTAGTTTAACATTCCCCTTCAACCGCGGATCTGATAATGCGAATTCTCTGTTACCATACATTGTTCCGTTCGTCGCTTGCAAATAATATCCTAACCGATTCTTAATCGTCCCGCGGATTCTGCCGCCGTGTTCCTCGAATGTTGAATATGCCGCACCGTAACTATCACCGGATATCTGCCGATGTTCCAATGAACCTATAAATTCCATATAAAAAGAAATCGTGGAATCTCTGAAATCATAAAGATATTTTTCTTTATCGGAAACAAGATTCTCGAATGAGCTTCCACCGAACAAAACAGCAGGATTCTCATCGGAGGGATTTATCTCATGCATAAATTCTTCTCTGAATTTATCCAGATATTCAACCTCTGTGTTATTGAGCTTATCCCTTTGTTCATCAACCCTGATCAGATATTCTGCAACTTCTTTTCTCGAAATTGGAATCATCGTATTTGAATAAAGCGGAATAATTCCTTTCACTCCCATCCTATCTAAAAATTCGTACACCTGATTATTCACCGGAACATTTTCAATCTGAGATAACGAAACGTTACTAACAACAATGATCATTGTCCATAACCAGATTAATAATCTTCTTAACAATCGAATATCGAACATCGAATATCTCACATCCCAAATCCCAAATCTCATTTAATGTCCTTTCCCCAATAACACTACCGTGATTGTATTGAGAAGTATTTTAAAATCCATTCTCAGCGACATATTCTCAATATAGAAAAGATCATACTGGACTTTCTTTCTAACATCCTCTATATTTTCATCATATTTGTGCTTAACCTGCGCCCAACCGGTTATACCGGGGCGCACTTTGAGCCGTCGTTTGTAAAGTGGAATTTCCTTTGAAAGCTGTTCAACAAAAAAAGGTCTCTCCGGTCGTGGACCTACCAAACTCATGTTTCCATCTAAAATGTTAATGAGTTGTGGAATTTCATCGACACGCAGTTTGCGCAAAATTTTACCGACACGCGTAACGCGTGGATCTTGCCTGTTTGCCCAGACCGGACCTGATTCACTTTCGGCATTAGCGAACATTGTTCTGAACTTAATAATCGGGAAATGCTTTTCATCTTTTCCAACCCGCTCCTGAGTGTAAAAGACCGGACCTTTAGTATCAATTTTGATTGCAATTGCGACAAGAATCCAAATAGGCAATCCAATTAAAAGTACAATCGCAGAGAATAAAATATCGAGCGTTCTCTTGATTGCCCGCTCCCATGGCTGCATTATCTCGGGCATTATTTCGATAAGCGGGAAACCATAGATTTGATTTGTTCGCGCCTGTCCGCTTATTATATCGTATAGGTCGGGAATAATTTTCAAACCGACTGCCCGCGTATTGCATGTGGCAATGATGCGAAGCAGATTATCGTGCTCAGAAGAATCGAGAGCTATAAGTATCTCTCTCACATTACTCTCATCAACAAACATTGGGAGATCTTCGATTACACCTTTTATCGGGATACCATCGTATTCAGAATCATTTTTTCCGTTGGTAACCGGAACAATCCCGATGATTTTATATCCGAGGGCTGGAGAATTTTTCACGGATTTGAAAAGCTCGCGTGCTCTATCCGACCAACCGACGATCAGAGTGTTCCGTAAACCGATTCCAGCCATCAGCAAACGACGCTGAAATGTGTGCATTAAAAAACGTCCTGAGCCGACAAAAGTGAGCATTAACACCCAATACAATAGAATGAGCAACCGCGATTTAAGTGGCGAGCCAACACCACCATCGTCAATAAAAATAGCGAAGAATAAAAATAACACTCCGAATGTTGTCGCTTTGAATATAGTTGCAAATTCATCGAAACGAGATTTCGCGTACCAAGGGCGGTAGAGTCCGAAAAAGAAAAATATAATAAGCCAAAATATTCCGACTGCAATCATCGGAACAATAAAATCGGGTTCTACCGAATATGTGAGCCATCCGCTTTTAATTCGGAAAAGATAATAGCACAACCAGGCACAACATACAGCGACCAGATCGATTGATATAGTTCTGATTTTTTCGCTCATGCTAATTATATTAACGCTTTATATCCCATGTTGAACGTTGTAAACCCATTACTGATTTAAAAAATCCTATGAAAAGTGCTAAGTTCATTGCAATAAAATAATAAGGAAATCCTAAAATACCTAAACCGGTTTTTTTCTTTTCAAACAAAAACCCGATTGCACCCGTAAGCATAAAGACAATCTGAATATAAAATAACAAACCATAAAACTCCGATTTCAGCGCCAATATTAACGATAAAATCAAGATTGCCAATAGAAAAAACGGAGCAAACCAACGAATAATTTTATGAGACCAAAGCCCGAACGCTATGAAGCCGTACTTTGGATTTAGCAGATCGATGAACTCAGAAATACCATTAAAATTCGATGCACCAATTCTTACTTTTCTATGGAATTCTCCGATTACCGTACCGGCAGAGTCTTCGTATGCTATCGCCTCCGGCTCATACAATATTCTATATCCGCGTCTTACAACTTCCATAGGAATCAGAAAATCATCCACAATTGCTTTTGATACCGGTAATGGCTTGAACAAAGATTTACGGATCGCATACACTCCACCTGTCGCTCCAAGTAATGTTTGGTATCGGCTCTCCAATTTTTTTAAAATACTTTCATACTGCCAATATGAAGTTTCACCAATCTCGCCGACTGATTTCTTGTTTATCTGAAGACGGAGTTCGCCGCAAACGCCGCCAATCGACGGATCTTGAAAATGTTTTACAAGTTTTCTAATCGATAATTTATCGTACATCGTATTTGCATCTGAGAATACAATAATTTCTCCGTTTGCTCCGGGAATCAGCTTATTTAATACGTTTGCTTTACCGGTGCGCTTTTGGAATTTCTCAACCTTTATATTAGATACTGAAATGCCAGACAAAATAGAATTTGTTTTATCATTCGAACCATCAGACCCGAATATGAATTCGATCTTGTCTTTAGGGTAATCGAGAAGAAATATGTTATTAAATTTTTCGGAAAGAATATTTTCTTCGTTATACACGGAGATAACAACCGATACTGTTGGCAGATATTCCTTGTTCTCAAAACTGTTGACTCGCTTTTTAAACAAAGAAATGACAAAAACAATAATAGGATAGATACAATAAGTGTACAAAACAATTCCGGTTGAACACCAAAGTATAATTTCGATTGCCCGCATCAAATCTTCTTTCTAAACATAGCAGCAACCAATCTATAGCGCATTATTATATAAACCTGAAACATAATTGATTTCATAAATTAGTTAAAAGCCCAATCTTGGAAAATATATCAACAAACCTTTTCTCATACGTATGATCACGCAACGCCCGTTGAAATCCCGCTTGGCGAATGTTTTCGCGTTCTTCATCGTTACTAAGATAATATTTTATTTTATCTTTTAAATCATTGGTATCCGAAAATACTGCAATCTCTTTCCCGGGAATAAAATATTCATCAAGATTATCCGCGTATTGGGTTAAAAGAAATCCTCCGGAACCCGGGATCTCGAAATTACGCCCTTTAATTTGATGTCGCCGCTTGCCTGTTAACACTTTTATATTTCGTAACATTTGAAGCGGAGAATTAAAGTGCAGAGAATCATCGGCGCGGCGGTTAATGAATACTTTTGTTATAGGTTTCCAATCAAAGACGATCGAACTTTCGGTAAAGTTCAAATTGATTTTACTGCGTGAGAACATTTTTACCATATCCTCGTGATTCAATCGACCATTTTCCCAACCCTTACCCCAGCACTTAATATTCAAGCCGTTTTTCTCTAATTGGTGTAAAATCCGCTTCCTGTTTGAATGAGACTGACCGATAAAAGTAACGTCATGCTCTTTAACTACGTCATGATTCTTATATAGATGATGGTTGAAACCCCATTGAGTCTTGATGACATTTTTACAACCAATTCTTTGATACATATCGACCGATAGGCTATCAGTAGTAGAGATCCAATCGAACAATGGCGCCCAGTGCTTAGAATAATTTTCAAATCTCCAATGATCGTCGCCAAACCAATTAAAAGTAATACTGCCCGACTTCTCTGTAATCGTTTGGATGGTTTCCTTCTTAATCTCATCTGTGAACAAAACGAAAAAACAGCAATCCGGTTTTAACTCATGAACAGTTTCAATCAGTCGCTTGTTCATATTATCCCGGCCAATATCGCGCATAATTTCGTCGAACGGGAAGAAGTCAACTTGGTAATTTTCGGAACGGATTAAAGAATTATATAAATTGAAATACTCGTAACTGAAACCGAGTTCCGGTTTTCCGTAATCGTATTTTAAGCCGATGTAAAGTAAACGAGTTTTCGTTGATTTATTTGTATCTGGCGATGGAGTCAATTGTTTAATTTTTTGTTTAACAACTTTTTATTTTCAATTTCTTCTATTTTTTGTGACAATAATTCACCGATAGCATCCCAAGAATATTTTCGTGCTATCATACGCCTTTCTTCTTTTTCTTCCAAACTATTTCTTCGTAAAGCAACGTCTATAAGAGAAATGAATTCGTTGTCGTCTTCAGCGATAAGAATAGAATTACCGAATCTTCTAGCTTCCGGCAGATTAGTTGATATTACCGGTAACCCCAGCGCAAGATATTCAAGTATTTTAATAGGATTTGAAGCGATGGTTAATTCGTTTAGAACAAAAGGAACAATTCCAGCATCAAATAAACGTGCGTAGTTTGGAAGCTCATCATAAGAAACTTCACCAAGGTAAATAAAATTTTCCAACCGTGAATATTTCCCAATATCAACAGTCGCTCTGCCAATCAGTACAAACGAAACCGATGGATACGCTTTCGCACATTTAAAAACAAGTTCAATATCCACCCAGGTAGTAATCAAACCAAAAAAACCGACGATTGGTTTTTTAATATTTTTTATTCGTTCCGGTATAGCCACAGTTGTTTGTTGAAAATGTTCCACCTCTACCCCCTGAGGAAGAAAGTGATTCTCACCGGTTTTACATCGTCGGGTTTGTAAGAGTGTATCGGAGACAGCAAAACAGCCATCAACCAGATTTAATATCTTTTTTTCCATCTCATTTAAAGATTTGAACACATTATCAAATCGATTGTAATCATCGAAGCAGAGATAATAACTTGATTTTTCCCGCAATTTTCCAACGATATCACATGCAACAGGAGTAGATACCAATAAAATAACATTTGAGAAATTAAGTTCTTCGATTTTGAGAAGGATTTTTCTCTTCAATAAAAAATTATTTAGCCACCTGATTAACCTAATATCATAAAAAGGAAAAATGAACGGATGTATTTCGATAATGTTGTTATGATTTAATTTTTTAGGATTTGTTGAAACAATATTTTTAAATTTTTCTATTATTCTTTTAAAATCATAAAAGCGAAAGCGTGGCGACCGCAACCCCAATGAACTAACCCATAATATACGGTTAGACACTGATAAAACGCGAGCAATGTGCTGGATTGTTGACGGATGCCTACCCCAGTCATCACCAAAAATTATTATGTCGCGATCTTGAAGCATGAGAACTTTTTAAAATACAAAGTATAGTTATTTATTTTTAAAAATAAATGGATTAATTCTGATCAAATGTTTGAGGGAGTACCAGTAATATTTAAATTTTTCTACATGATTGAAATTATTCTTTGTTGTTATGCGACTCACTAAGATTGCCAAAGCCCATATGAAAACACGCAATCCAACTGCACAGAACATTTCTAGGTATGCAATGAAGGCGTATAGGAATCCATAGTGTTTTCTATAATATTCTACTTCACTGGTATAAAGCATGAATCTGGCTGAATATTCTTTTATTGTACTACTTCCACCTTCATAATGGTAAATCGATCCGTGCGGCCAATAAACAATTCTCCAATGCTTTTTTACCCTAAAGCAAAAATCTTGTTCCTCGGAATACAGAAAGAATCTTTCATCAAATCCGCCTAATTGATCTATTATAAGCCGTCGAGTAAGTAAAAATGCACCTTTGACAATTTCAACATCTTGCTCTCGATTATAATCGGTTACCCAAGGATTTCGAAACCAGCCGGTATGCGATAAAAACTTAGAAATCGCAAGCATTTCTAAAAAAAGAGTCCAAATTGTCGGAAAATCTCTCGCAGATGATTGTACGCTTCCATCAGGATTTAATATTTTACAACCAAGTATGCCAACATCCGAATTTTCATCTAAGTACTTAACTGAACTATCTAATACTCCAGTGTTAATTATTGTATCTGAATTTAGAAACAAGATGTATCTTCCCGATGAATTTGCTATCCCGATATTGTTTGCCGATGCAAATCCTACATTTTTATTATTTCTAATTACCTTTACCCATGGAAATTTATTCTCAATCAATGATACACTACCATCACTTGAATTGTTATCAACAACAATCGTTTCATATCTAATTCCTTGACCATATTTATGAATAGAGTCCAAGCAAGAGATTAATAAATCTTTTGTGTTAAAATTAACAATAATAATTGATAAATCCATTATCGATAGACTTGTTTTGAGGGTTAACCACTGATGGAATAACGGTTTATTCTCTTGAACTTATCAAGTATATAACCTATTCCCGTTGCTCCAAAAAGATACACCAATAACACACCACTACGGGTTGCCATTACAAAAATGCTCATCCCAATCACGACGAAAAAATACGATAAAAAAGCAAGATCAACATAATTGTTATTTTGCATGTACCTATACCAGAATATTGATGTTACAAATCCGATTAAATAAGGGCCCAGCAAAATGCCGATGAGTCCAAAATCAGCATGTAATTCGCGAAGATATGTCCCAGTATTCGCCCCAGTGGGAGTATTATACCGAACCTGATATGTTTCAACTTGAGTGTCTAAACCTAATTTATTAAGAAAACGATAAAGTGGTGCAAAAGTATGACCACCCGGAATTGAAAATTCACCGTCCCCCTTTAGGTATTGATTGAGAACACCAAAATTAGCAGTAAAGTATAAATAAATTGAGGGTGTAATGAAACTTGATTTTCGCATTTTAAGAAGCGTGCTGCTAGAGCCCCTAAATGTTTCGATTGCCCCCCTCGCACTTCTTATCATTTCAGCTCCAGCAATTATAATAAAAAATATTATGAATAATGTTATCCATCTTTTAAATGTGAATATACCATCTTTGAATTTAGTATGTAACTTTTCTTTCTTTGTAAAAAAATATCCACAACTAAAAAGCAATCCGGCAATAACTAGATTAGCTCGACCCATATTTGTAACTTCAGTGATGAGAACAATAATTAATGGTAAAACCGCTACAAATTTTAATCGACCTTCTTTTCTAGTAACAACACCGGCTAAAAGAGTTGCACTCAGCGCTAACGAACTCATATACGGAATACTTCCCGGTAGTCCCTCAGAAACTCTATAGGAATATAACAAACTCCCAAACGCCAATAAATTAGTCAGATTCCCAAATATCTTTAATACTAAGTACAATCCATGTAATGCGGCTAATAATGAAATAATGTTTATTACCCATAACATCTTTTTTAGCAGAATATTTTCATCAGTACACGATCTATACTGTATATCAGAATTGTTAAACAATACCGCAGATTTAACCTGAGCATAATGCAATTTAGTCATAGAATTTGTGGTGGCTCCAAGCACAAAAGTTAGCCAACCGACTATTATAACAATCCATGTCTCGTTTTCTATGGGATAATAATCGATCAAGCGCAATTCAAAAAATACTAGCGAAAAACCCCAAATTCCAGTATAGATAGTTACATGATTAAACCAACAACCATAAATCCAACGACCAAACAGGCAGAATATTCCTCCAAAGAAAAGTAATACCAGAATTAACATACCGGGCAAGGAGATTTATGAAGGTTTTTTGTCATCTTTTCATGACAGAGTTTTCGATCGATAAGATAACCGAATCCAAGCGACCCAATTAAACAAACTAATAAATCACCGCTTCGTGTTGCTATATAAAAAAGACTCATTGCAATCACAACCAATAAATAAGAAAAGACTGCCATATCCGTATACCTACCACTTCTTTTCATTCGATACCAGAAAAACGACGAGAAAATTCCTAATAAATATGGACATATAAAAACACCTATGAGACCAAAATCAGCATGAAATTCCCTCAAATATGTACCAGTGTTAGCTGATACAGGTGTTGGATATTTAATCTGATAGGTCTCAACGTGTGTATTAAATCCGAGTTTTGCCATTATTCTAAACAGGGGGGCAAAAGTATTGCTTCCCCAAAAATTATTTTCACCATCATGCTTTAGATATTGGTTAAACACACCATGATGAACAGTTAGATAAAGATAAATCGAAGGCGTAATAAAACTCATACCACCTAATTTTTCTAATGTTTGACTTGCACCATGAAATTTTTCGTTAACTCCACGAGTGCTCCTCACGAATTCTGCGCCTATGATAAGAAATGCAATTGCAACTATAAATATCGCGATCTTTTTAAAAATATTGGAAATTGATTTCCGATACTTCTGCCGATGTTCTTTACCCATAAAATAAAAGCCGCTAAAAAATAAGACGCCAGCCATTATCAATTTGGCTCTTCCCATACTTGCAATTTCTAAGATTATAATAATTACGAAAGGAATGACTGCAACAATTTTCAATCTGCCAACCTTTGAAGTGTATACACCCGCCAGTAATATACTTGTTAACGCAAGCGAACTGACATAAGGAATGCCGCCTGGTAATCCTTCCGACACTCGATATGAATATAAAAAATTACCATAGATAATCACATTGGACAAACTACCGAATTTGTTAATGAGGACATTCCATTGGTATATTGTCGTTAAAAATGTTATAACATTCAAAATCCACAATATTTTTTTTAAAAGCCTCAGTTCATCAGTAATTTTATCAGATTTCTCTATGGATATTGAACATGACAAATTATTTTTTTGCAAGGGAATATTTTTATAAGCAAAATAAACAGTAATTGCACCAAGGATAAAAGCACACCATCCGCAAAAAATAATAATCCATGTTTCAATCTCAATTTTATAGTAATTGATCAAATTTAATTCAAAGAGCAGCAGGGATACGCCCCAGGTCGCCGCATAAAGACTAACATGGGTAAACCACACCCCGAATATCGTCCGAGACAGAATAATAGATCCGACTGTTGCAATTATAATAAGTATAATTATCATCTATAAATTATCTGAATAATTTCGATCGTATTAACACCAAATTTTCTTTCTCCTGAGAATTTAGAAAATAATACCATACTGTTAAGAAATATAGCAATAAGAACGCGACAGAAATTATAGCATTTACTAGATTGTTGGAAGAGATAAAAAAGATTATCAATGACAGAAATGCAACGATCAGATGGAAAGGATACCTTCCATAATTGATAAATAAACTTTTGAATTCAAATGATTTAACTGATATACGATTCACGCCTGCAAAGAGAAGAACCGCATCTATAACAACACGAACTGTCCAGGCAATTGCTGCCCCCATAATACCAAATATAGGAATCAAAACGAGATTTAGTATAATCAATATTGGCAACTCAATTAAATGAAATTTTGCAGTTAAATCAGGGCGATTCAATGCATGTAATGTGGTTGCCGGTATTTGGGCGAGAGAATTAAAGAAAAAACCAATCAAGAGAATTTGGAAAATAATTATGCTTTCCGAAGCATAACCGTTTCCTATCCAGATATTAATAATCTCTTGAGTATTAACAATCAAGAAAATAATGATAGGTAATAGAAATATAAACAAATATTTTATTGATTTATCATAAATATCCATTACTTTGTTTCCACCGGCATTCAATACCGACTGACCGCTAAGCGCGGGGAACAATGTAGTCGTAAGACTCAATGGAATAATTAAGAAGCGGCTGATAGCTTCTTGTGGCAGAGTGTATACGGCGACAGCACTCAAAGACAACAATATTCCAATCAAGAAGCGATCTAAATATAAAAACAATGGACTTATAATTTGAGATATTGTTAACCAGCTTCCAAATTTTAAAATACTTTTAATAGTATCTTTATCCCAAATATTTATACTATCATAAATATGGGGGATCAACCTGGATAAACCAGCAAATGCAATAATTGTCATTAAAATTCGAATACCAATTGTCAAGTAAATAATTTCTTTTATCCCAAATCCAAATGTAATTAGAAGCACTGCTCCTAGCCATTGGCCAACACCTAAAATACTTTGAAAAATATTTACTAAATCGAAACGCTGAAGAGCCATTTGAAACCCTTTAATACTTCCAAACAAAAGCATAAAGGGAAGTCCTATCGCAGAAGCGATCATAGACGATATGGCAATGTTCATCAGTGATTCGTCAACTTTGAATATATCCCTTACAAAAATCGGAGTTAGGGATATTAACATAATACCAAAAACTATTCCGATTATTGATGTTATAAAAAGAGAAGTCCAAACTAATTTTCTAATATTTAATTTATCATCTAATGCTACTGCTTCCGCAAGAAACTTTGTATTAGCCCTGCTAAGCCCAAAATCAAATAAACTGAAATAACCGATAACCGCCCAAATTAATGATAGAAGTCCGAAACCCTCTTTCGACAAACCATGGAGAATATTTGGTAAACTCCATATTACAACAGCCATCAAGATTAGTTGTGTGATAAGATTATAAAAAGTGTTCTTAACCACTAAGAAAGTTAATGGTTGATTATTCTCCAAATTTTTCACAATCGACCAAAAATAATACCTTTATAAGCTGATCTTTATTTTATAAAGAGCTATGATCCTATTGACAAATCCCTTGAGCCGATTTTCCGTAAGATTTTCTATTTTATTCTTAAGAAATATTGCGTGCATCCAAAATGATAACAGAATTGAAAGAAATAATGTAATCATGGTAGTGGAAAAAACTATTAACGATCTTTGAGGTTTCGCTTTACGAGTAGGGGGAACCGCTTTATCCAAGACAAGTAATACCGGTACATCTTTTTGCTCATCTATTTTGGATTGTTCATATAATGGTATCAACACTTCTAATATTTTTTGCCCTATTGCAACATCACGATACAAACGGTAAGATTCGAGACCAATTTGAGGAAATGTGGATAATTTTTTTTCCATCTCGCCTAATTCAATTAATTTTTGATTAAGGATTTCATTGTCTTTTCCAAGGTTACGCTGGATGATTGCAATCTCAATTTCTTTTTTTGCTTTCATTGAATATAATTCAGCAATAGCAGAAATTGCACCCGTTTGCTCGGGAGAAATTATTATACCTTTTTGTTCTTGTTGCTTTACCAATGTTTCTTCAGCTTTTTTTAAATTTTCTCTAGCATCATTTAAACGACGTTCAATAAATTCTCTATTGCTGTGGGCTTCTCGGGTTGCTAACCGTATGCTCGTCTCGTTCAAAACAGCGATAAAATAATTTGCCATTGCAGATGCGCGAATCGGATCTTTATCATAAACATCTATCGTGATATAGTCATCGTCTTGGTACTCGAATGCAACATTTTCCCGAAGAGATTTCACACAATCCTCCATAGAAGAATCGGAGATATTATACACTTCAAATAAATTGAATTTCCTTATAACATCTTCCATGATAGTGCGACTTTTTAATATCGCGAAATAATTATATGCGCCTGGGTTTTGACCAAACCCTCCTATTTTAGGTAATGCAGATAATCCACGAAGAACACTGCTTCCACCGGCAAACAGATTTAGTATCCCCTGCTCTTTAGGTGACATTATAGTTGCTGTCCCTTTGTACCATTTGGGAAGCATCAAACTAAGAATAATTGAAAAGACAGCAATCACTAAAGTATTGGCAATTATAAATTTCCGCCATTTTACTAGGATATCTATGTATATCATTTAACTGTCTTTCTTTGCTTAAATTAAAATTAATTTTTCAATATCTTTTTATCAAAATCATTATGATTTATTTAGTCACTTGTACGACTATCACCATAATTCCCACAACCACACTCAGCACACTTGCTGCCTGACTCGCGATTGTCATGTAATATGAGAACGGACGGTCCGGGTCCTTCGGTATCCAGATGTAATCACCTTCTTCAATCGTGGTTTCATCGGGATCGAGCCATTGTTTAGTTTTGCTTTTGATAATTTGGACATCGCTTTTACGGGCTCTGTCTGTGTACCCGCCGGCTTTGGATATATAATAATTAACATTCATCCCATCGATATAGGCAATGTGCCCCGGCAAAACAACCTGCCCGAAAACATATATCGTCTTTTTTACAGATGGAACTAGGATATAATCCTCATCCTGCAAAATCACGTCTTGAGAACTATCGCCGCTCAAAAATAATTTTTCAAAATCAATACTTACAATTTCTTTTTGAAGACGGAGCTCTGTTTCTAAATAATAATCCAAACTGTCTTCGGTAGAAACTCCTCCCCGCGCGCTTAAAAGACGTTCGGTTTGAACTTCACGGGGTTGAATGGACCTTCGGTTGAGCGTGGCAGAGTTCAATGATGCAAATTCAGTAAAACCCCCTGCTTGCTGTACAACTTCAGATATTTTTGTTTTGTTTTTTGTAATTGGGTAAGTGCCGGGATACATTACCTCACCCAGAACAACAACACGATAATCTTCACGCAATTCTTTACGGGCTTTTACAACAATTCGGTCTCCCGGTTCTAATGGGAAATTAGGTTGAGCGCCGTTTATAATTGGATCAACATTAATTACCTTGCTCGTTAAAATTGTTCCATCCAACGAAAGACGTGTAAACTCAACGCTGTCTCGCATTGCTAGATGAGTACAACCCATTCCGATTTTGAAGGCGTCGAGCAAACTGTCTCCTTCAACAAATTCATATCTTCCGGGAGAGTTGACTTCGCCGTAGATACCGAAAACATTTTTCACCGGATTTTTTCTCGGAACAACGATAACATCACCTTCACGTAAAAACGGATTCCAGCGATCTTCTTTTGTCGCAAGGAATTTTGTGATATCAACATGATCAATCGTTCCGTTCCGATGTCTCAGTATAATATTTCTTGTAGACATTCCCTGCACAACAGCATTGGCCTGGTCCTGATTTTGCGATCGAGTCGGTTTATTAGCTTCTTCGATGGCACGTGTGGCTCGATCTATAGCAACCAGTGTGTATAATCCCTCGTTCAGCACGTTACCTGTCACAGTTACAATAATCGGACGCGGTTTGAGAAGTGTAACGGTTATATCGGCAGATAAATATTTTTTTCTCGTTTCCTGATAAACTTTTTCTTTAACTTCAGCGAGCGTAATATCGGAGACTTTAACTTCACCAACCGTCGGAATAATCAACGTACCCTCCGGAGTAACAGTCAATGAAAAATTGAACGGTGGACTCATCCAGATATTCACGGCGATAACATCTGATGGACCGACAAAATATTTTTCAGGATCGATCGTCGATTCAAGAGCTATTCCCATCGGTTGCACAATGGTTGGCGATGTTTTATCCTGAAGCTGTAACCCGAAATCATCAATCTTTTGCTTGTCCTGAGAGGTTGACAGGGACATCAATAAAACCAAGAGTACAACTATCTTAATCATATATTTAAAATACATAACACCCTTATCTATTTCCATACAATTTCTGATAATATTGTTGATACTCGCCGCTGATTATCCGGCGCCACCATTGCTCGTTGTTAAGATACCAGTTTACGGTTTTTTCCAAACCGATTTCAAATGTGACGCTTGGCTTCCATCCGAGTTCCGTTTCGATCTTCGACGCATCAATCGCATACCGCCGATCATGGCCCGGACGGTCTTTCACATATTTAATCAGCGATTCCGGTTTATTAAGAATTTTCAATAGTAATTTCACTATGTTGATATTCGCCCACTCATTATTTCCTCCGATATTATAGATCTCTCCGACTTTCCCTTTGCGAAGCACTACATCAATCGCGATGCAATGATCTTTAACATAAAGCCAATCTCGTATATTCATCCCGTCGCCGTAAACAGGCAATGGTTTATTATCGAGCGCGTTGGCAATCATCAATGGTAAAAGTTTTTCGGGAAACTGATAAGGTCCGTAATTATTGGAACAGCGGGTTATGACAACAGGCAATCCGAATGTATGTTCGTAAGCAAGCGCTAACAGATCGGCGGAAGTTTTTGATGCGGAATAAGGACTGTTAGGATGAAGCGGCGTTGTTTCCGTGAATTTCCCTTCATTCCCCAGTGATCCGTAAACCTCATCGGTTGAAATCTGCACGAACTTTTTAATACCGATCTCTTTTGCAATCTGTAACAAAACACCTGTTCCGGTGATATTCGTTTCTATGAAAACGGCAGGTCCCAATATACTGCGATCGACATGCGATTCAGCGGCGAGGTTTATGATAACATCGATATTAAATTTCTTGATACAGTTTTCAACTTCAATTCGGCTGCAGATATCACCTTTTACGAAATGATATTTGGGATTCTTTTCGATATCAGTCAAATTTTCCAGATTACCGGCATAGGTCAGTTTATCGAAATTAATTACAATATCTTCCGGATAAGTATCAAGTATGTACTTAACAAAATTGCTGCCTATGAATCCGCAACCGCCTGTAACTAATATCGTCATAGATTTACTGCTTTGAGTCCTGATTGAATATATAAAATAGACGAATTAAAGTACGAAAATGATGAGTTAAAAACAATAAAATGATTCAGAAATGGCGAAAAATCGCTCTTCTGAATGAAAGTTTATAGTATTATTCGCTTGTAGCAAGTAGTAAGAAATGAATTCCTTTGATTATCTATAGAGATTTCAAGTGTATTAAATAATTTGAACATCACCGGCCGGCAGCCATCCAATCTTCCCATCGGCAAGACGGATTTTACGCCATTCGCCAATGGCATCTAGAAACTCAACTTTAACACCTTCGTGCAATACGAAAAGATCGGTGCTTTGAGAGTCGGGCGCGCTTTTCACTGAAACGGTTTTAGTGAATACAATTCCGGTTCCATTACTGTTTTCACTTCCAATTTGTTTAAACGCGCCTATAAAAGCCAAAACTGTAAAAGCAATAAACACAAGTACGGACAAAAACAATAATCGTTGAATGGTTATCCCTCTTACGACAAAAATCATTATTCCGGTAATAGCAGATAGCCACAAAAAGGTTATTCCGATTGTTGACCAACTTCCGGATGAATATAAATTGATGAACGAGGAGTACCAATTCAGAAAAAATAATCGTGGAATCGGCTCTATCTTATCGACAACACGAAGATTTACAAGACGCAGATTGTAATTTATATCTTCGTCGTCGGGTGATATTTTTTTTGCACGTTCATAATTCAGAATGGAAGCTGGGATATTTCCCATTTTAAAATAGGAGTTGCCGAGGTTGTAATACAACTCCGCGCTTTCGAACCCATTCTTAACAACCTGCTGATATAACTGTGATGCTTTTTCGTACTCACCGCTGCGATAAAGTTGGTTTGCCTGATCGAATTGATGCGACGCTTCCTGAGCAAGTGCATAACAAGATATTAGAGATAATAATACGATTAATAATTTTCTCATCGCAATTGCTCCTCAATAGTTGAAATCAATTCGACGGTTTCTTTGTAAACCTGATCCATTTGAACAGCGTCGGCAGAGGGAGCGAAGCGTGCAAATTCGCACATTTCGATTGTTGAAGAAAGCTTTGCTATCAATTCAACGTTTATTTTTTTATTCTCGAGCGACGAACGCACAAGGTCGATAGATAAATCGGAAGGAGATATTCCTAATTTATCAGCGATATACCCCCATAGCGCGCGTGATATCTCCGTATAAAATTCTTCTTTCTTTTTCCCATCAAGAAATTTTTTAGCATCGGTAAGCCGTTTGCGTGCGATCTTTTGTGCTTTTCTATTTCTCACAAGAACAATATTACCTGTTATTTTCTCACGCCGTTTTAAGAAGATAAGAAAACCTATGAAGCCGAAAATTGGACTTATTACCAAAATAAAAAAGAGTGCACTCCCTGTGAACGTCTCTCCTTTTCGATGTATAGTAATATTACCGCTTTTGATAAATCTGATATCTTCTCCGAGGAGCTTTACGTCTTCTTTGCTCACTCCAGCGGCATAAGTCGATTGGATGTCACTTCCTTTTTCGACCGCGATTGTAAATTCAGGACTTTTCAGCGTAATATAATTTTTCTTTTCAATATCGAAATATGTATATGGGAAAGATGGAATCTTATGTTCTCCGGGATGTCTTGGTATTAACAAAAACTCAAATGTGCGGCTTCCGGTGATTTGATCGCCTTGTTTGGTGATATTATCGGAATTTTTCGGATCGTACTTTTCGATATCCGTTGAAACATTCACCATCGGCGCATCGAGAAGTTTGAGGTTCCCTCTTCCGGATATTTTCACTTTAAGCGTGACAGGTTCATTCGTTTTAGTTTGAGATTTATCGAGCCATGTCTCCATACTGAATTTACCCACTCCGCCAGAAAATCCTGCGGGTACATTATCGCTGGGCAGCGGCAGAACTGTGATAGCGACCGGTTGGTTTCTCACTTTATGATTTACATTAGAAACTCCACCAAAGAAAGGATCATTGAAAAACTGATCGAACAAATCGTTAGAACGGCGTCTCCCCTGCACTTGCACTACACATTCGATCTCCATCGGGTCGATTGTAAGGGTACCGCTCTTTTGGGGGAATAGAGCAACTTTTTTTAAAATTCCCACTCTATATTGCTTGCCGTTAAAAACTTCCGTAGAAAGTTGGACCTGCTTAGGGACATCGAGTTCTTCACTCCAAAATCCGGTAAGAGACGGCATCTTTGAAAGATTATAATTTGCAATATTGACGCGGGTGTAAATTTTATATGTCGCGGTAATTTGTTCTCCCTGAAAGACACGCGATTTATCTATAGATACTTTTAAAAATAGATTATCACCAATCTGTTTACTGATATCAGTATCTTGCTGTGATTGTTTGGATTGCGGTTGTGTTTTGGTTTGGGGTGCGCCTTTAGTCACTTCAATCGTGATCGGTTGTGTTTGAAGTTGTTTACCATTGTAATTGATGAACGCGGGACCTACAACAAATTTACCTTCACTCCTTGGCTGAACGATATAACTGTAAGAGACCGAAGCAGACATTGCACCGTTAATGAATTGCATATTGGTGGATTGATTGGGACCCGAAAGTGTTTGGAAATCGGTGAATGACGGCGGACGAAAATTACTTCCGCCGCTCGATCCGTTCAGAGTGAATGTAATTTCAATCTGCTCCCCCATAGCTATTTTATTTCTATCCACGGACGCAGTGAACGACGCGTCTTGAGCAACGGCGGTCAGAGCAAGCGTAAAATAGAGTCCTAAAATTTTTCCAAATTTTTGTATATACTTATTGACTGTCATTTGTCAGTTGTTATTGATTCTTTGCCCAAAACTCATAACTAATATCTCATATCCCGTATTACCAGTCTTTTTCCACACGGATTCTTGCGGGTGTTTGTTTCTTCAATTTCTTTTGAACATCTTTTTCCTGATTTTTCAACGCTTCAAGAATTCTTTCTGCGTCCTGCTTTGATATCTGCTGTTTTTTCTGTTGAGCTTGTTTCTGTTGCTCTTGTTTATCCTTTTGCTGCTGCTCGTCTTGTTTTTGCTGATCCTGTTTTTGCTGATCTTTTTTATCTTGTTTTTGGTCTTTCTTCTGATCTTGTTTCTGATCTTGCTTTTGTTGTTGTTGCTGCTGCTGTTTTTGAAGCATCCTTTTCGCGTATTCAAGGTTATACTTTGTATCTGCATCTTTAGGGTTCACCTTCAAAGCTTCCTTATAAGCGGCGATTCCCTCAGGAAATTTTTGTTCTTTTACGAGCGCATTTCCAAGATTGTGGAGTGCCTGAGATTTTGTCTCTTCATCTTTTTGATTTTGAGCGGCTATCCTATATTGTTCCGCGGCTTCACCGTACCTCTCTTGCTTGTAGAGCGCATCTCCAAGGTTGAACGCTCCCTGCTTCAGTTCTTTATTTTTCTCGAGTGCCTTCCGGTAGCTCACTTCCGCATCAGAATATTTATCCTTTTTATATAACTGGTTTCCTTCGCGAATCAATGAACGTTCCGATTGGGCATTCAACCGGCTCATCGATAAAAGCGATATAAGTAATGTAATAAATATTTTCATTTTCGTTCTTTGAAGAAATTCCATTTTGATAACCAGCGGTTTTTCCGTTCCGAAATAAAATATTCGATCAATAATAATAAAAGTCCGATTGCAAGAGAATATTGAAACCTGTCTTCATACTCGGTAAATATTTTCGCTCCGAATTCTTTCTTCTCCATAGATTGTATGTTTTTAAAAATCGTATCAAGCTCATCTTGCTGATTTGTTGCTCTGATATACATTCCCCCGCCTGATTCTGCAATTTGCTTTAAAGCTTGTTCATCAAGTTTGGTCACAACCGTGTTTCCATCCTGATCTTTTCTGAAACCCGATTGAATTCCATTTTGATAAACCGGTATCGGAACACCGTCGGGTGAACCCATACCGACAGTATGAACGACAGCTCCATCCTCAACCGCATCTTTAGCGGTTGTAATTGCATCGTCCTCGTGATTCTCTCCGTCCGAGATGATGATAATTACTTTATGTTTCTTTTCGCCCGAGGCAAATGATTTCATCGCGAGTTTAACCGCAGATCCGATAGCGGTTCCGGGAATCGGAACAACATCTGTATCGATAGTGCTGAGTATAAGACGGGCGGCAGAGTAATCTGTAGTGAGCGGCAACTGCAGATAACTATCGCCCGCGAATACGATTAATCCGAGACGATCATTCTGGAATTTATCTATCATGTGAGATATTTCCTGCTTGGCACTTTCAAGCCGGTTCGGTTTGATGTCTTCCGCCTTCATGCTGTTCGAGACATCTAACGCGATCATAATATCTACACCTTCGCGTTTAACTTCTTCCATCTTAGTTCCGATTTGAGGATTAGCGATGCCAAGAATTATAAATGCGAATGCGGTAAAACTTGTGAAGAATTTTATAGATTTTTTGTACCTGCTCAACATCGGCATTAAATTATCCAGCAATGAGGGATTGCCGAATCGATCTAAATTTTTCTTCCGCATTCTCAACGACCAGTAGAACAAAATTACGAGCACCGGTAAAAGTGCGAGTGCGTAAAGATATGCCGGATGTGCGAATCTGATCAAGGTATCTTCCTGAATAATGTTTGAGCGAAAATTAATTCTAAAACCAAAAATAATCCGGCAAAAATTGCGGTGGTGTAATATTCTTCTTTGTGGCGACGGAATTGGGTTACCTCTATCTTTGTTTTTTCAAGCCGATCAATCTCATCGTAGATGGCTTTTAATTTTTTATTATCTGTAGCGCGGTAATACTTTCCACCGGTTTGATCTGCAATCTGCTGTAGTAATTTTTCATCAATCTCGACAGGGACGTTTTGATATTGCGTTCCGAATGGTGTTTGCACGGGATATGGCGCCATGCCTATTGTCCCGACTCCTATCGTATAGACACGGATACCAAATTCTTGCGCGATTCCCGCGGCTGTCATCGGATCGATAAAACCTCTGTTATTTATTCCGTCGGTCAGAAGAACAATTACCTTGCTTTTCGCTTTACTATCTTTTAACCGGCTTACAGCCGTGGCTAATCCCATTCCGATTGCAGTGCCATCTTCGATCATTCCGCTTTTAATTTCCGATAAAACATTTTTCAATACCGCATGATCGAGCGTGAGCGGACACTGAGTAAAACTTTCACCCGAAAAAACAACCAATCCGATTCTGTCTGTCAATCGTCCATCTATAAAATCGATAGCCGTTTTCTTTGCCGCCTCTATCCGATTCGGTCTGAAATCTTCCGCGAGCATGCTTCCAGATATATCGTTGACCAATACGATGTCTATTCCTTCAGTCGAGACGTTTTCACCCTTTGATGTCGATTGAGGTCTCGCAAGCGATATGATTAAAAATATAACAGCCAAAATTCTTAGCAAAAATAATGTGTGCCTGAACCTTTGCCTCCAGCTTCGTGGGACAGATTGAAATACTTTTATTGTGGATACCTGCAATTCCACTATTTGCTGTTTTTGTTTCTTCCAGTACCAGTGAATCATAAGCGGCAAGAAGAGAAGCAAAAAGAAATATTCAGGATTGGCGAAAGTCATGCTGCTACCTCTTCCACCGGTATCTCTTTTGGAGTTTCAATTCTTTCTCGCCATGTTTCTTCGACAAAATTAAATCCAAGCGCTAAACTTTTCTCGTTCTCTTCTGCCACCGGTTGAAACTTCGCGAACTTGACAAGATCGGCCCGTAATAGTATTTCTTTCAATTCCTCTTTGGAATTATTCTTGATAGTCTCTTTTCCAAAAGCATTCAGAATTTCATCAGTCGTCGATTCCATCGCGAGTATTTTAAATCGCCTTTCGATGTATAAACGAACGATGTCGGTAAGTTGGGAATGAAACTCTTTTAATTTCCCACGTTGCCAAAGTTTTTCAGATTCGAGAGAGCGAAGAGCTTCAATGGCTAATTCGTTTGCGGGTCTTGATGGTGCTTCGGGAATTAACGGTTCACCTCGTTTGCGCTTTCTGATAATATATCGCGCAAGCCACACAATTCCCGTTACTCCAATAAGCACAAGCAAATACGGCAGAACATCTGCAAATGTAATTGGAACCGAAAGAGGTGGTTTAACGTCTTTTATGTCTTGTGAAGTATCAACTGCAACGGTTCCAACATTCATTATTATTGGTGAGGTTTCAATAAAATATTTTGTGGTATCACCGGTGCGTGTATAATTAACAGCGATTGCGGGAATTATATGCATGCCCGAATCGAATGATGTAACGATGAAATCTTGAACTCTCAAAGTTCGTTGATCGATTCGCTTTATAGAAGGTTCTTCCCGCTTGATGATTTCAAATCCTTCAAGCGAATCGGGAAAGGACGGAATAGCAACATTGATATTATTCGGATGTTCGATTTCAAGATGAAGCTTGAACCAATCGCCTATCATGATATGATTGGAATCGACTTTGGCAATCGCTTTTACATCCTGAGAAAAAGAGAACTGATTTAATAAAAATAACAATCCAAGAATCAACAAAATCCGCAATCCCAAATCCGCAATCCCAAATCTAAAATTCACCATCTTTTCTCCCTCGCTCTGAAGAAATTCATAAGCGGATTGATATACGATTGATCGATACGTATATCGATACCGTCCACTCCGCTGCGGCGGAATAGTTTAGTCCGTTCTTCCTGTCGATCACTCCACCATTTTCCGTATCGCTGAATAACGCGCCTGTCCGATGAATCTACCCAAATTGATTCTCCTGTCTCAGCATCAACAACTCGCATCAGTCCAACAGGCACCATACCTGATTCCCGCGGATCGAACAACCTGACACCGATGAGA
The DNA here is from genome assembly GCA_016214905.1 of Ignavibacteriales bacterium. Taxonomy (NCBI): domain Bacteria; kingdom Pseudomonadati; phylum Ignavibacteriota; class Ignavibacteria; order Ignavibacteriales; species Ignavibacteriales bacterium. The sequence continues at coordinate 51,524 of JACRMQ010000005.1, forward strand.
TCATGCTTTCGCGCGGCAATTTTAAGCGCGTCATCATATCCTTCATCGAGAAAATCGGAAATTAAAAAGGCAATGCTTCTTTTTTTAATCGCGCTTGTCAAGTAACGTAATCCTTCTGATATTTTTGTGCCACGATGAGAAGGTTGAAAATCGAGAAGCTCACGAACGATGCGAAGCACATGAGTTCTTCCTTTTTTCGGTGGAATGAATTTTTCAATTACATCGCTGAAGAAAATAACTCCCACCTTATCGTTGTTCTGAAGCGCGGAAAACGCGAGCACAGCGCAAAGCTCGGCGGCAATATCTTTTTTCATTTGATGAACCGTACCGAATTCACCCGAACCACTTACATCTACAACCAGCATCACTGTAAGCTCGCGCTCTTCTTCGTATATCTTCACATAAGGATGATTGAATCGAGCTGATACGTTCCAGTCGATTGAGCGGATATCGTCCCCGAACTGATATTCCCGAACCTCGCTGAACGACATACCTTTCCCTTTGAACACGCTATGGTATTCACCTGAAAAGATTTGGTTAACCAAACCTTTCGTTCGGATTTCAATCTTTCGGACTTTTTTTATTAACTCTGATGTTTCCATGAAGACTAAGGAACTTCGATGGTATTTAAAATCTCATCTACAATATTTTCCGATGTCAGATTTTCCGCTTCGGCTTCGTATGTGACAGCGATACGATGGCGGAGAACATCATGGCAAACCGCGCGAATATCTTCGGGTATAACATATCCACGCCGCTTTATAAAAGCGAACGACTTAGCCGCAAGAGCAAGGTTGATGCTCGCTCGCGGTGACGCGCCATAGCTGATAAGATTGGTCAGTTTTTCCAATTTATAATCTTTAGGTTTCCGTGTTGCGAAAACTATATCAAGTATGTACCGCTCGATCTTCTCATCCATATAAACTTCCTGAACAACCGAGCGTGCCTTTAGAATATCAGCGGGATTCACAACCGATTTTACCTGCGGTTGTGTATCTGCAATATTCTGCCGCATGATTAACCGCTCTTCATCACGATTGGGATAATCAATTTTTATTTTCAGCATAAAGCGATCCACTTGCGCTTCGGGCAAAGGATATGTTCCTTCCTGTTCAATTGGGTTTTGAGTCGCGAGCACAAGGAACGGCTCATCGAGCTTAAACGTGTTCTCGCCAATTGTTATCTGCCGTTCCTGCATTGCTTCGAGCAGAGCACTCTGAACTTTCGCAGGCGCGCGGTTAATTTCATCGGCAAGTATGAAGTTTGCGAAGATAGGACCTTTGCGAACCGTGAACTCGGCATTCTTCTGATTGAAGATCATCGTTCCGATTACGTCTGCCGGCAAAAGGTCGGGCGTAAATTGAATTCGTTGGAACTTCGCCTGAATAGCAGCAGCAAGCGTCTTGATCGACAATGTTTTTGCAAGTCCCGGCACACCCTCCAACAACACATGACCGTTAGATAGCAATCCGATGAGCAAACGCTCGACCATATATTTTTGTCCGATGATAACTTTACCGACTTCCATCTGAAGAAGATCGACAAAGGCGCTTTCCTTCTGGATTTTTTCGTTGAGTAATTTAATATCTGTCATTTCTCACTCGATAATTGTGAATAAAAACTTCTGGTTAAAAATAGATTATACAGCGGTTATAAATTCATTAGATGAAATAATCCGTTGTACGGTTGACGTTGATAATTATTATTTTAGCGTTTTTTCTAAAATAGTATCAATTTTGCAGGTTGTTTACCTCGATGGGGAACATAATTTAATTGTCAAAATGTATGAAATTTTCCATAAATTTCCAATTTTATTGATTTGCATTTAACAATTTCTCTCACTAACTTCTTGTAATCTTGTATTCATTGATAACTATTTTAATTGGAGGTTAAATGAAAATTTTATCTGTAAAATCAATGATGTGGATTATATTTTTTACATTTCTTTTTAGTGGAACATCATTTACTCAAACACACATAGAATATTGGATAGAAGTTACCGATAACCAAGGGTCAAGTCCATTAAAAATGATATTCGGCAACGCTGTTGGTGCCACAAACGGACTTAATTTAGCTCAGTTGGATTCCATAAATTCAACCATAATCGAACGTGAAGCACCACCGCCTAATCCAGACCTCTCCGTTGTTTGGAGACCACCCTGGCGTGGAGCAAACTGGGGCAACGGATTATTAACTTACGACTTCAGACCATTAAATGATTTCTGGCAACGTGACACATTTGTATTGAAGTTTATGAATCAGCAGGCACCTGATGCCGATATTATTTTTACATGGCCCAACAGTATTTATTTACGATGCCGATGTGATAGTATGTTTCTTGTTGATACTTCAGGCCGCCTTCCTAAAATTGATATGTTCAAACAACAACAATTTACTGTCCATGCCGCAGGGGATTCTGGAATAAGCATACTCCATATCATCAAAAAAGGGGCTAATCCAATAATAGACTGTGAAGGTGAGGTAGTGGAAGATTTTCATAGCGTACCACATAAATATGAATTATATCAAAACTATCCCAACCCATTCAATCCAACAACATCAATTAAATATCAATTACCGTTTAGCAGTCAAGTCAAACTAAAAATCTATAATGTCCTTGGCGAGAAAGTAGCTTTGCTCACAGATGAAATTCAACAGGCAGGATTCAAGTCGGCAACTTGGAATGCGACCGATGCGGCAAGCGGGGTATATTTCTATAAGTTAGAAGCGATAAGCGTGAGCGATCCGAGTAAAATTTTTACACAAGTCAAGAAGATGTTGTTGGTAAGATAATTTTTTAAATTGCGGGTATGCAAATATTAGCTAGCTTCTGGATTCCCGCATTCGCGGGAATGACAGTGTAACTATTTATTTTCTATACAAACATTCATTATTGTCACTCCCGCTTGTTTTTAGCGGGAGTCCAGTCATTGGCTGTCGTCTGGATTCCCGCTTTCGCGGGAATGACAGTCCAGTACTAATTTCAGATTAACAATTCACTTTTTTTGTCCTGCCCGTACGTTTTAAGCGAGTATCCAGTCCTTAGCATTAGTCTGGATTCGCTATCGGATCATTCGGTAATGACAGCATCCTCTTCCCGGGAATCCAGAATTTTTTTATTCTCTTTCCAATAATATAATATCTCCCTCGTTATAGAGATCTAACCATTTTGGATTGTACTTTTCGATTAGATCTATTTTCCATGCCCTGTTCCATTTTTTCATTTGCTTCTCCCGTTGTATTGCGCTATGAATATTCCCATGCTCTTCATAATAAACAAGCAAAGAAACATTATACTTTTTTGTGAAACCTTTCACCATTTTTTCTTTATGCTCATATATTCTGCGCACAAGATCATTTGTTACGCCAATATACAGAGTGCCGTTTCTTTTACTGGCTAATATGTAAACAAAATATATTTTATCCTCATACATCTAAGTTTCCTTTGTCATGCCTGCATCTCCGCATGTTGTTAGCAGAGATTTAGCGGGAATGACAGTAGCATTTTACATCTTCTCAGGCGCGTGGATGCCGAGAATTGCAAATCCGTTGGCAAGGACTGTCTTGGTTGCAAGACAAAGCGCGATGCGTGAAGCGGTGATCTTTAAATCTTCTCCCACAACTCGATGCTCGTGGTAAAACTTATGGTAACTGCCGGCAACATCGTGCAAATATTCCGCGAGCCGGTGCGGCTCATAAGTTACCGCACACGATTCAACCATATCGGGAAATTGCGACAAGAGCTTTATCAAAGAAATCTCTTCGGTTTGAGTTAAGAGCGACAAATCGCACGACTTACTCAAATCAACACCTTTGCTTTCGGCAAGCCGCACTATGCTTGCGATACGAGCATGCGCGTACTGTAAATAGTAAACAGGGTTTTCTTCCGATTGTTCTTTTGCAAGCTTGAGATCGAAATTCAAATGACTTCCAATCCCCCGCATCAAAAAGAAATATCTAACCACGTCAGCGCCAACTTCATCAATCAACTCATCAAGAGTGATGAAGTTCGCCTTACGTGTCGACATCTTAACAACCTCACCCTCCTGCAAGATTGTAACAAACTGATGAATCAGAACTTTTATTTTCGATTCATCAAAACCGAGGGCTTTTATTCCGGCAAGAACATCGGGATATGTTGCAACGTGGTCGGCGCCGAGAACATCAATAGTTAATTCAAATCCCCTTCTAAGCTTATCGCGGTGATAGGCAATATCGGGTAACCTGTAAGTTGGCTCGCCTGTTGCCTTCACAATTACTTTATCTTTCTCGCCACCGAAGACTGTCGATTTGAACCAGACTGCTCCATCCTGATCGTAAGCCAAATCTTTTTTTCTGAATTCCTCTATAACTTCTTTTACCTGTCCGGTTTCGTAGAGTGTGTTTTCATTGAAGAAAACATCATGCTTAACTCCGATACGCGACAGAGTTTTCTTGATATCATCAAATATTTCGGTCTCGGCTTGTTGTTTGAATTTACCTTCAGCCAGCTCGTCTTTTAAATTTTTTCCGTGAAGACCGATCAAATGTTGCGCGATTTCCTTGATATACTCGCCTTGATAGTAGTCATCGGGAAAATCGACCTTCTCGCCAATCAATTCGAGATAGCGCAACCGAACAGAATCGCCAAGCACACGCATCTGCCTGCCTGCGTTGTTGAAATAATATTCGCGCGTAACATCGTAACCTGTCCATTCAAGAAGTCGCGCAACAGTATCGCCGTAAACCGCGCCGCGTCCGTGTCCCACTGTAAGAGGTCCGGTCGGGTTTGCGCTTACAAACTCAACCTGAGTTTTTAATTTTTCACCTGTTTCCGATTTCCCGAACTGATTTCCTTTTTTCAGAATGTCGGCTAATTGAGAATGATAATATTTATTCGAAAACCTGAAGTTAATAAATCCGGGACCGGCAATCTCGATTTCAGCAACAAGAGTTTTATCTAGATCTAAAAACTGTATTATCTGTCGTGCAACATGATTAGGATTTGTCTTCAAATGCTTTGCCGCTATCATGGCGATATTTGTAGTCAGATCACCGTGAGATTCGATCCGCGGTTTTTCAAATGTCGGCACAATAGATTCAGGAACACCGAGTGCCCGCAGCACAGGTGAGAGTTGTAATGAGAGGTATTTTTTCACTTTTTCTTTTTCGTGGTGCGTGGTTTGCGTGTGGCTTTCTTCGGTGCAGGTTTATCAACAACCTCTTCAATTTTTGCGTCGCCCCAAAGTTTTTCAAGTCCGTAAAATTTTCTCATCTCTTTATGAAAAATATGTACTACAACATCGACATAATCGAGCAAGACCCATTGCCGGTTAGTTAAACCTTCCTGATGCCATGGCGATGAACCGGCATTTTCCATTCCATCAACAATGGCATCCGCAATTGCTTTAACTTGCACATCGGAATCGGCGGAACAGACGACGAAAAAGTCTGCCATGTCTGTTAACTTTCGCAAATCCAGGATTAAAACATCTTTCGCTTTTTTCGAAAGCGCAAGATTTGCGATTTTTTTTGAAAGTATCTTAGGTGTCAATATTTCTCCAATAATTGTTAGTGCTTTACTTTTAATTCTGAAAAATCTTTCCCAATGATTACCGAAACTTCAACGAAGTAATCGGGATTAATTTGCTGTATGATGTTTTTTTCACTCACTCCTAACGCGGCGGCAACACGGCGGGCTGAAGATAAATCTCCTATCCGGTCAACAACAAGCGTTTTATTGACTAAAAAACTTTTATAGTTCTTCATTTCAACAACATCGAATCCATTCGCACGCAGAAAATCGGTTAAGCGTGAACCCACACCTTTTGCACCGCATCCGTTCAGGACATCGAGTTGAATGATTCGCGGCGGTTGCAATTGCGGGGTTTCTTCAGGCGTTACAACTTTTCCAAGAATATACGGGTATCCGAAATAAACAGCCACCACAACAACTATTATTATTGAACTAATAATAATCAGTTTGGGTGATTTATTTTTCTTCGGAAGAATTGGAGTCGGTTCGTACGACGGTTCTTCCAGATCATCAAATTCAAGCGGCATCATGCGACGTAAAATCGGAAATGTTTTTTAAATTTAAGATACCCTCCGCTGGAAAAAATAAAAATTACAATGAAGAAAGTTTCCAACGCCCCTTATTCACCTTCACCAAAAAATGAATCTGAATACGGACTGTACCACGGGTTGAATCTCCCATAATAATTCATAGGTATTCTGTTATATTCGAACTTGACGAAAAAGTTTTCCCACGGACGATAATTCAACTCTGCGCGACTAAGGAAAACTCCGTTGAGTGAATTCTGGAACTGTGATTGTCCGAACGGCGATCCTTGAAGTGTAACATCGAAGCGAACATTCAGCGGATCTGATATTTTATAAAACAAACTGTTTGTGTACGAAGCGACCGAAACACCCATGTTCCCCATCGACATATAATTGAACGAAAGACTGTGGCGCATAAAAAGATTATCGGGATTTATTAAACCCAACAAACTTCCAACACCCGACATAGGTTTTACAAGTGAGCGGGCAACGCTGGCTTGCTCGCCCTGAGATTTAAATTGGGCAAAGCTCAACGCGACTATTAACAACGATAAAATTCCGATATACAATATTCTTTTCATATTCAAACCTTTCAACACTATACAATAATACAGAAATTGGTAGATATAATCAAACTCTTTAAAAACTCTAATTTGGTCTTACGGTTAATAAGTGAATATGTTAAGAATAATCAAACCGGGATTTCCGTAATTATTCACGCAATCCCCGGAACAAGCATCCAGCATTCAAAATCAAGCACGGCAGTGTAACTATGGCCTAGACATTACTGCGACAAAACGATGAAAATCATTCATTTTATGAAGAAATCTCGGCAAGAACGGCACAACTTTATACCAAATTGCTTAATAATAATTGAATGGTTATCTTCAATTAGTCTACACGAATATAAGCCCGCTAATGATTGAAGACCTGACTTAGTATTCGTGCGTTATTCCTAGTGTTACTTGTGCAGTTTAAAGCATTCAACACCTATTGAAGCAAAATGTTTCAGGAGAATCACTATGAATCAAAATATACTATTCGGGCAATCTTCCTCCGATCTATTATCTTCTCCTATCAATTTAAACAACATTACCCGGTGCGAACAAGCGGGACAAATTTTTACCGATAGAATTCACTTGATTATATTACCACCGGACATCGGATGAAAAAGGAGGCAACGATGAACCGAAGAATTTTAACAACCTTTCTGCTTCTTATTGTTATCGGCATTTTCATGGGATGTGATAAGAAATCTGAAAACCAGGGACCGAAATTCGGGACGAAGCCGGTCTCATCGAAAACCGCCATCTATCACTTTGCCGTTCACCCCCTGTATAATCCCGCTAAACTCGTTGAAGCATATGAACCGCTGGTTGATTATCTGAAAAAACGAGTCGAGGGTGTGCAGTTGGAATTAGAAGCGTCCAGAGATTATGCCGCGTTTGAAAAAAAATATAAGGAGCTCAAGCCGGAGTTCATACTTCCCAATCCATGGCAAACTCTTCAAGCAATGAAAGTCGGATACCATGTAATTGCAATGGCCGGAGAACCGCAAGATTTCAAGGGAATTTTTGTGGTACGCAAAGACAATAGCTTGAAGAATCCCGAGGACCTGAAAGGTAAGGCAGTCAGTTATCCATCGCCAACAGCGCTGGCGGCATGCATCATGCCTCAATATTTTCTCTATCAACACGGCGTTAACATTAATTCTGATATCGAAAACCGTTACGTTGGCTCACAAGAGTCATCCATCATGAACACCTACCTGGGATTAACAGCTGCAGGTGCAACATGGCCCCCCCCCTGGCGGACATTTCAAAAAGATCATCCGCAGGAAGCGGAAAAAATGAAAGTCATTTGGGAAACAGAATCACTCATCAATAATTCCGTAATGGTGCGCGATGACATCCCGGCTCAAATTCAAGAACAAATCCAAGCGCTCTTGCTCGGATTAGACAAAACGGCGGAAGGAAAATTAATTCTGGCGGGAATGGAAACAAAACGTTTCCTTCCAGCGGCAAATAGCGACTACGATGTAGTGCGCCGATACATCGACAACTTTGAACTCAAAATCAGGCATATAGGGGAGTAATAATTATGAATAAACTATCTCGTTTTCTTTTTGGTACAATTCGTGGTCGAATAATCATAAGTGTGGCTTTAGTGCATGCCGTGATGATGTCTTTATTTATCGTTGACTTGACCAGACGTCAACGCGACATGCTTCTAAACCGCCAGACTGAAGAAGCAACCGCGCTATCTCAATCACTCGCAACCTCCAGCGCGGGATGGATTGCTGCCGCCGACATTGCCGGGTTGCAGGAATTAGCAGATGCCCAAAGCCGGTATCCCGAAGTAATCTTCGTGATCATTGCCGGTAAAGATGGGCGTGTACTGGCAAGCACCGATAAATCCCAACGGGAACAATTCATGGTTGATCTCCCTCGTGAAGCAGACGTAACGGTAATCTCGAGTTCTTCTTCGTTGGTGGATGTTGCAGTCCCTGCAATGATCGCGGGAAAGCATGTGGGATGGACACGCGTAGGGATAGGTCAACGAGTAGCCGGCGAAAAACTTACAGAGATCATTAGGGATGGTGTTTTGTACGCTATTGCGGCAATAATTATCGGTTCTATCATTGCCTGGTTGATGGGCAGACAAATTACGCGGCGGCTTTACTCTGTTCAAGAAACATTCGACAAGGTCCGCTCGGGTAATTACCTGGTTCGTTCTGACCTTTCAGGGAACGACGAAGCGGCTGTAATGGCGCGTGAGTTCAATTCCATGCTGGATACTTTAGCAAAACGCAATGCAGAACTACGCGAAAGCAATGAATTATTATCATTGTTCATTAAATCCTCCCCTATCTATGCTTACATCAAGGATGTAACTCCGAAAGAAAGCCGGGTTTTAGTGGCAAGCGAAAATTTCCAGGATATGATCGGTATACCGGGCTCTCAGATGGTGGGCAAAACAATGAATGAACTGTTCCCACCAACTTTTGCAGCAAAAATTACTTCCGATGATTGGAATGTAGTTGCAGAGGGAGAAATACTCAAGGTTGATGAGGATTTGAATGACCGTAATTATACAACCATCAAGTTTCCTATAACAATTGGTGGAAAAAAATTACTTGCAGGTTACACGATAGACATCACCGAGCGCAAGCGTGTGGAAAAGGCGCTGCATAATAGTGAAGCCAAGACACGGACCATTCTTGATTCTATCTCAACGGGAGTTATGATTATCGATCCGGAAAAACACATAATTACGGATGTAAATTCAGCAGCAATGAGTATGATAGGTGAATCGAAAGAAAAAATTATCGGGAGCCACTGCCATAAATTCGTTTGTCCGGCGGAATATGGAAAATGCCCGATTACAGATCTTGGGCAAACGATTGATAATTCTGATCGTATATTAATAAATAAAGAAGGCGTAAGAATCCCTATTATAAAGACTGCAGTCAAAGTAGCATTAGAAGAACAAATGTTCCTTCTTGAAAGTTTTACAGATATCACCGCACGTAAGCAGATGGAAAATGAATTGACGCAAAGCGAAGAAAAATGGCGCTCGCTTGTTGCAAACTCCCCAGATTATATTGCCCTACATGACGTCGAAGGAAGATATTTGTTCCTGAATCACTACGCTGAAGGTTTTTCGGAAAAGGATGTCCTAGGGAAAAAAGCGTATGATTATATTTCAGAAGAATCCAGGGAAATTTATAAAACCGCGTTCGAAAAGTGCATTCACACGATGGCAAAGCAAGAAATCGAATATAGTGCCCCCGGGGATAATTTAAAAACGAGACTCTACGAAAGTTCGCTTGTACCATTAATTGCCAAAGGAAATGAGATCAACGTGTTAGTCGTTGCCCGCGACATCACCGCACGCAAGCAGATGGAAGAAATGTTGCGGGAGAACGAGGAACGCTTTCGTTCACTCTACGAAAATTCCACTATCGGACTTTATAGAACCACACCAGATGGAAAAATTATTTTAGCGAATCCTACCTTAGTCAAAATGCTTGGGTTCTTATCTTTTGAAGAACTTGCTCAAAGGAATCTTAATAAGGAAGGTTATGGATCTTCATATGAGCGCAAATATTTCATCGAACAAATAGAAAAAAATGGAACCATTCAAGCGTTAGAATCTTTATGGGATAAAAAAGACGGAACAACTATTTTTGTAAGTGAAAGCGCTAAAGTAATCCGGGACTCTAACGGAAAAACTTTGTACTATGACGGAACAGTGGAAGACATCACCGAGCGCAAGCACGCGGAACAGTTAATACGTGAGAGTGCAAGAAAATATCGGATGCTACATGAGAGTATGATGGACGCCTATGTGGCTACTGATATACAGGGACACATAATAGATTTCAACCATTCATATATAGAGATGCTTGGATATAATGAAGCAGAAATCAGGAACCTAACTTATATTGATTTAACACCTGCAAAATGGCATGAATTTGAGGCAAAGCTAGTACAGGAACAGATTCTGCCGAACGGGTATTCCACAATTTATGAAAAGGAGTATATCAGGAAAGACGGAACTACCTTCCCTGTGGAATTGAGAGTTTCCGTAATAAAGGATGATACAGGCAATCCTTCTTTCATGTGGGCGATAGTACGTGATATCACCGAGCGCAAGCAGGCCGAAGAAGCGTTGCGTGTAAGTGAATTGCGATTTAAACACGTATCGGAAAGCGCGCAGGAGTGGATTTGGGAAGTCGATAGTACAGGGAGGTATACATATTCAAGTTCGATTATAAAAAAATTATTGGGTTACGAACCTGAAGAAATTATAGGTAAAAAATATTTTTATGATTTTTTTGAACCAAAAGATAAAGAACAACTAAAACGAGGCGCTCTCGGAGCGTTTGCCCGCAAAGAAAGTTTTAATGATTTTGTTAACTGTAACATTCATAAAGATGGCAGAAAAGTTTTTCTATCCACAACCGGTTCACCGGTCCTCGATAAAAATGGTAATCTTATTGGCTATCGGGGAGTTGACGTTGACATAACCGAACGAAAGCGTGCTGAGGATCTTTTGCGGGAAAATGAAAACCGTATGCGCATGATTATAGAAGGAACCCCATATTTATTTTTCTACACTCAAGACGAGAATGCAAAAACTACTTACGTTTCGCCCTCAGTTGAACAGATCACAGGATATCCTGTACACAAATGGATGAACCAGTCGGATTGGTTCATAACCGACAACAAGATAAATGAATATGCACAAGAAAGAACAAAAGCTCACTTGCGGGGAGAAATCACAGAAGGTCCAATATTAGTGGAAGTACTACATTCTGCTAATTATCCTATTCTTCTGGAAGTTTATGAGAACCCGATATTATTAAGTGGTAAAGTCATAGGAATCCAAGGTGTAGTACATAATATAACCGAGCGCAAACGGGCAGAAGAATCTTTAAAGATGTGGGCGAATATCTTTGAGCATGCTGAGTGGGGAGTCGGCGTCAGCAGTAAAGACGGCAAGAGTTTGGCAAATTTAAATCCGACATTTGCAAAAATGCACGGTTATACAGTAGAAGAACTCATGGGTCAACCCCTTCTTAATTTATATCCAAGAGATGTTCACACAGACTTTGAAGACGAAATTCAGATAGCCCAGAAGAAAGGTCACCACATATTTGAAACCTTACATATTAGAAAAGATGGAACTGTCTTCCCGGTTCTTATGGATGTTACGGTTGTGAGAGACCAGAATGGAGAATTCCTCTATCGTATTGTAAACGTTCAGGATATCACAGAGCGTAAGCGTGCGGAAGAAAATATCCGTATGCTTTCACGTGCGATGGAACAAAGCCCCGCCTCAATTGTCATAACCGATCTTGAGGGAAAGATAGAATATGTTAATCCTAAGTTTACACAAGTTACCGGCTACACTTACACCGAGGCAATAGGTCAGAATACACGCATACTAAAATCAGGTGAAAAATCGCCCGACGATTACAAACAACTGTGGGGAACGATAACAGCCGGTAAAGAATGGCGGGGAGAATTCCATAACAAGAAAAAGAGCGGTAAGCTTTATTGGGAATCTGCATTAATCTCTCCGATCAAGAATGTATCGGGTGAAACTACTCATTATCTTGCCATCAAAGAAGATATTACGGAAAAGAAATTGCTCGAAGAGCAACTGTTACGAGCACAACGGATGGAAAGTATCGGTACACTCGCCGCAGGAATCGCGCATGATCTTAATAATGTTCTCGCACCCATAATGCTATCGATAGAAGTTCTCAGAAAAAGAACCATCGGAGAAGATACCAAACGTATGCTCGACACAATCGAGTCGAGCGCCAAACGCGGATCGGATATAGTAAGGCAGGTTCTAACATTCAGCCGCGGCGTCGAGGGTGAACGGGTTCTGCTCCAACCTAAACATCTGATTGACGAAATAATTAAGATAGCCAAAGAAACTTTTCCGAAATCAATCGAGATAAAAACAGATATTCCAAATAATTTATTTCCCCTCTCGGCAGATCCAACACAAGTTCACCAGGTATTGCTGAATGTATGTGTTAACGCCCGCGATGCAATGCCCAAGGGCGGTAAGCTAACTATAAAAGTAGAGAATATTATTATCGACGACCAATATGCTTCTATGGATCTTGACGCGAAACCCGGTCAATATGTGGTTATTGCCATCACAGATACCGGTATCGGTATACCCCCTGAGATTCTCAACAAGATATTTGAACCGTTCTTCACTACAAAAGAGATAGGAAAAGGAACGGGGCTCGGTTTGTCTACGACATATACAATTGTGAAAGCCCACGGAGGATTTATCCGCGTCAATAGTAAAGTAGGCAAGGGCACCACACTCAATATCTATTTGCCTGCCAGTATGAAGCATAAAGTTGCTTCAAAAGAGGAAATGCGGGTTGAGCTTCCTGTAGGACACGGAGAAACAATTCTTGTTGTTGATGATGAAGCGTCTGTTCGTGAGATAACAAAAAATATGCTTGAAACATACGGCTACAAGGTGATAACGGCTTCCGATGGCATGGAATCATTATCGATATATGCGGAGAAGAAAAATGAGATTTCCATTATTTTAATGGATATGGTAATGCCGATTATGGGTGGGTATGCGACAATTCAGGTTCTGATGAAAATGAATCCGAAAGTAATTGTCATTCCCACAAGCGGTCTTCAATCCGAGATCGACACTGCAAGATCGTTGTTGCCTGAACTAAAATATTCCCTGATAAAACCTTATTCATCGAAACAATTACTGGAAATACTTACTAAGGTAATTACAAAATAAAGAAAGAATAGCCGGGGGTGACCAATAAGATTGTTTTCTCGTTACATTCTTCAACTTGTCGTCGAAGAACACTCGCCTGCCCGCCATGCCTGTAGCAGGTAGCAGGCGGGAAAACCGGCTACACAAGCTGGTTCTCGAGTAAATAGTTTCATCATAGGGTATCGAGAGAACCTTTTTGGTCAGCCCCCGGTTCATAATGATACTTACTTAACTAGCAATCCTTTTCGCACATCGTTCATCGATTGCTTGCCGGAAACAAGATCGAATGCGGAAAGACGGTAATAATACACTCCGCTTGGCAAATCTGAGCCATCCAACTCAACCTCATATCGTCCCATCTTCTTAGAGCCGTTAACAAGCGTTGCTACTTCCCTGCCAAGTATGTCGTAAACTTTTAAAGTTATATAATTGTCAGTTGATAAATGATAATTGATGATTGTTTTGGGATTGAATGGATTGGGATAATTCTGATCGAGCTTAATTTCAACCGGACGATTATTTATTTCAGAAACATCTGAAGGATATCCGAAAAAATGTCGCAGTATCAAATCGGTTGTTGCACGCCAGAGTCCCCAGCTATGCCCTTCATGTCTTTCCTCCCAACCAATAACGTATCCTTTTTTTAAAAGAGAATCCTTGAACGCGCGCATATTTTGAGTTAACGGATTTTCATAAGTCCCCCAGACAGAAAAATATCTGATCGAATCTTTTTTATTCACACCGTAAACGATGAGGTTGAAAGCTTCGTAATTGTTCGGTTGAAATGCACCGGAATGCAATCCGCAATTACCGAATATACCGGGATGATTATAAGATATAAGAGCTGAAATATTCCCGCCGTACGAATCTCCCATAACTGCTCTTGCATACCGGACTTTATTCGTGTTATATACAGAATCTATGAACGGCACAAGTTCATAAACAAAAAATTGCATATACTGATTACGCAATGAACCGGCATATTCTTCGTTGCGGTTGAGCGGTGTGACAAAAACCGCGATTATATCTTGAATATAATAATTCCCGATGAGGTTATCGATAACGTTTTTAGTTTTTCCTAAATTGATATATTCTGAACCGTCCTGATAATATACAACAGGATAAGGTTGACCAACGCTACGATAATCCGGTGGCAAATAAATATTCAAACTGTACGTTGCCGAACGGTAATTGCTGAAAATTGTTTTTGACTCGATCCGACCGTGCGGGATAGTGGAATCGTATTGAATCTCCGACGGTTGAACGTAATCCGGCATGGCAAGTTCGGAGTTTGGTCCATAACCACCCGATACGGTATGCGGATTGCGCGGATCGAGAATCCATGATGAGCCGTTGAGAATGAATTTATAATCGAGCCGCGCGTCGCTCTCGAACACCTGCGATGTGTACCAAAGATCTGTGGTTGAAAGTTTAATCATCGGGTAACCGTTCGGATTCCACCCGTTCGCATCGCCGGGAACATTTACGCTTGTTACATTGCCGCGATAGATAAAATGCGCGACCGGATCTTCAATGAACGGAAACGCGGGAACCGCCAGCATAAAGCTATCTACAATTGCGCTCCGCTCTTGCGAGGGAGCGGAATTTACACGGTTTATGAATTGCTGGAAATTAGAATCATGAGTTTCTTGTGTTAACTTTGTTGATGATGATATTTGGGATAGTGAAATATTGGTAATTACAAAGAAAGTCATCAGAAATGATATTGAGTCTCTATACATAAAACCTCGTTAGATTTGAACCGGTTCAATGCAACAATCTATCCAAAATCATAAGAATAAACAAAATCGGAAGATATATTATCGAAGTAATAAACAGTAAACGTGCTTTATTATTCGTGCGATCACGGAAGAGGATTAATCCCACCATTAAATATCCGAAAGATAATATCAGAGCGCCGGTAAAATAGATCGTGCCTGCAAGTCCAACAAGCGCAGGCATGATTGAAGCGGGGACAAGTGCTATGCAATAAATTAAAACCTGGCGGGTTGCAGAAATTCCGGCAGGGTCAACAACGGTGATCACTTTGTAGCCGGCACGTTCATAATCTTCGCGGTGAATCCAGGCGAGTGCAAGAAAATGGGGTGTTTGCCAGAAGAACAAAATAAAGAAAAGTGATAAACCGGGTAATGAAATACTTCCCGTCATTGCGGTCCACCCTATAAGCGGCGGAAGTGCGCCTGCTATGCCGCCGATGACAGTGGCAAACGGAGTGCGGCGTTTCATTGGAGTATAAATAAGCAGATAAATAATTAACGTTGCCGCAGTTATAACCGCTGCAACGATAGTTGTAAAAATCGCCAGATAGATGCAGCCGATGAAAGATAGAATTAATCCAAACAAGAGGACATTATTGGCAGGTAATCTATTTGCAGGAAGCGGTCGCAGACCTGTTCGCGTCATTCGTGCATCATAGTCACGCTCAAGATATTGATTTAGTGCCCCAGCCCCTCCGCCTGCAACGAAAGCTCCGATGGATAGATGCCAAAGCAAATACAAATTTTCCGTTCCAACCGATGCAAGGTATGCACTGCCGACTGCCGTGCTCACCGAAACAAATGTTAATCCCGGTTTGGTAAGGGCGAGGTAATTAGAGAGTTTGTTTGTCATTATTTGTTATTATAATTTGTCGCCCCGACATTCATATCACTGAACTCACCCTATAATCCCTCTCTAATTTTAGAGAGGGATGGTTCGCTACAGTCCAGCTTTCAATACTCCCCTTCTCTTTACTGAAAGAAGGGGCAGGGGGATGAGTTCCGTATGTTTGTGCAATATCTATTTACCCCGACAAATTCCGGATAACATCTTTAGTTCATTTTTGCTGGGTATTATCTGCAACCTTACTCAGCAAATAACTCACAATCGAATCGGCTTCAGCGGGCTTTAAGCCCTGATTTGGCATTGGAGGATAAGCAGGATTTATCTTGGATGGGTTCAGAACAAAAGCCATGATTTTTGCTTTATCCCCGTTGTACTTTGGGATAGTTTCATTGTAAGGCGGACCGACTTTTTTCTGATCGAACAAATGGCAAGCAGAACACTTGGCATTGAAAATATCTTCACCCGTCATTACAATCAATGCAACACCAAGTTTAGTTTTTAACTCTTCTGTGTTCCTGTCATATTTTAGAGCAAGAACAGCAGAGTGTTCTTTAGTCGCATTGCCGATCATGACATGATCGTTTATAATAAGCGATGCAGCGGCACAGAGGAACATGAACAATCCGTATCCAATTGCTTTCAGGTCATTCAGTTTAAAATAACCATACAGAAAATGTGCTGAGAGGAATAAAAATAAAAGTGTTAATCCTGCAAGAAGATAAATCGTCCCGGATAGCACGTCAATCGAAAGCGTAAATACATTCAGAAGAACCAGCGCCGGCAATACAAGCATGGAGATGACAATCAATCGTCTGGCAATTTTATGAACGAGTTCTTTTAACTGCTCATCCATTTCCGGCTTCCGACCCTGATACGCGAAGAAGAAATATAAAAGACAGGCACCGGTAATACCCAAAGAAAATGCCATAAAAATTAAGAATTTCAGCCACACATCAAACGAAATCAAAACATCGAATATCGAACCGATGCTTGTCCAGCTTGAAGGATTAGTCGTTACGCTGAATGCCGAAGAATAAAGAAATACAGAAACAAATAATAAAAACAAACCCCACTTGCCTGTGCGAATATGAACACTGGTATTTGTTCTACGGTAATCGTCAACATCACTGTTTGCCGTATTATATTCTACGACATCGAGCAGTCCCTGAACTCTGAATGTATATTTATACGTGTACAGAAAAATAAGGGCAACAACGAGAGAGAGAAAACCGTACCCAGCTAATCCAACAGATATGGAACTGGTAGACTGAAGCATCTGGGCATAAACAAAAACGAGCGACATGCCTGGAATTATTCCAAGGAACGCAAGCACACTTTTGTTGTATAAGACAATATCAATTACAGCCTTTGCTAATTTATTATACGACGGATTGATCTCCTTCTTTCCTTTTCTATCGAAAAGATAAGAAAGAACAGATGAGCCAAGCAGGAAAGTAATGAAAGATACGAATACGAGCGAATTGATCGCCGCTATCAGCACGACTAAATGAAAATGTTCCAACGATAGAGGAAGAGCCGCATCCTTCAAGAAATCCATACCTACTCCTTCACCTTTTCTTCCGCAAGCATAGGCAGATACTGCTTCGATTGTTTCAGAGAAGCTTCTTTATACCATTGCTCAAAACCGGAGGAATCTTTCGCTACAATCTTCGTGTACATATATGAATGATTCAATCCGCAATACTCAGCACAAGCTATATCATAAGATGCCGCTCTGGGTGTTTGAAACCACATTACATTTTCGCGGTTAGGAATTACATCTTTCTTGATGCGAAATTCAGGAATGTAAAGGGAATGGTTCACATCCAATGATTGAAGCGACAGTTTGATTGGTGTGTTTACCGGGACATAAAGCGTGTCGGTTTTAACACCGTTGGGATACTCGAACGACCATGCCCACATCCGACCAGTTACTTTAATAAGATGTGCACCTTCAGGGACGGTGATTTCTTTCAGATAACCTTGCCAGCCCAGATAAAACATTCCCATGAATAACGCTAACGGAATGATAGTCCATGTTAGCTCAAGCGGCACATTCCCGTCGATATTAGTCGGATTAGGATTCCGCTTACGGCTGTATCGGATGATGAAGTATACCATCGCTATCATCAATCCTAACAGCACAAGTGATGAAATTCCGACAACGATTAGAAATGTTGTATCAACATATTCCGAAAATGGCGATGCATCCTGTAACATATCAAGTCCTAATAAAACGCGTAGTCGAAAAATGTCAGTGAAATAAATATCGCAAGCGTTGCGACGGCAACGAGAACGAATATTTTGAACATCTTATCTTCAAATTTCAAATGCATGAAAACATTCAGCACTAAAATAGATTTTATCGAAGCGATAACAAGTGAAGTTATTATAACCCATCTGCCGAGATCGATACCGGCGAGTGTTACCGTTATGCCGGTAAAAGCGAGCAGACCGAGCCAGATTAAAATATATCTGCCGTAACTGACTGAATGCTGTGTATGTTGTTCTTCGTGCTGTGACATAAATTAACTGATCAAATAAAATAATGGGAACAGGAAAATCCAGATTATATCGACAAGATGCCAGTAAAGTCCGCCGGCTTCAAGCTTTACATACGATTGCTGATTGATTTTCCCTTTTGCAATAAAAACCATACTGAACACCAGCACTACCATACCGATTATAACGTGGAGCGCGTGAAGTCCAGTCATTACATAATACAAACCAAAGTATAATATTTCTCCCGGTGGTTTATTAAGAAGCTCAGGTGACTGCGGATAGATACCGATCGATATTTTATGACTCCACTCAAAATATTTATTCACCAAAAAAGCCAATGCGAAAATTATCGTCATCCCGATCAGCATCATCGATAGATGTTTCTTCCCTTGCTGAATTGCCGTAATAGATAACGCCACTGTTAAGCTGCTTGTGAGAAGTATAATCGTGTTTACGGTTCCAATGAGAGTATCTAATTCTCTTGCAGCGAGTGAGAATTGTTCCGGAAACTTAAATCGATAAACAGCATAGATAATAAATAGCCCGCCGAAAAGAATTAGTTCGGTAAACAGGAAAAGCCACATTCCCATTCTTGATCCTACATCGTCACGGTATGTATGTGTCGCTGCTGCTGTGGTCATTTAACTGACTCCGGTTTAATTTCATATTCGGAATAATCGTACGGACCTTTTTCCACAACGGGAATTTCGTGGAAGTTCTCGACCGGTGGTGGCGATGCGACAGTCCATTCGAGCGTTTTTCCGCCCCACGGATTTGCAGACGCCTTCTTACCTTTCTTCAAAGAGATCAACAGATTGATGAAGATGATGAGTATTCCGATAAAAAGAATCCATGAACCGACGGTAGAGATTATATGATACGACTGATATTGGGGCAGATAATCATAATACCGCCGCGGCATTCCTAAGTATCCAAGTATAAACATCGGGAAATAGAGCATGTTAAATCCGAGTGTCATCAAAAGCCAGCCGATAATTGCCGGAATTTTCTTAAACATTTTCCCGAACATTTTCGGAAACCAGAAGTGCATAGCTGCCATCAACCCGAAACCGGTTCCGCCGAACATCACATAATGAAAATGCCCGACCACAAAATATGTATCCTGCACGTGGATATTAACCGCGAGCACGCCGAGCATTAAACCCGTTAATCCGCCGATCGAGAACTGGAAGATAAAAGATAAAACAAAAAGAAACGGAACTTCAATTTTAATCGACCCTTTGTAAAGTGTGGCGATCCAATTGAATACTTTTATCGCGCTTGGAATTGAAACGAGGAATGTGAGGAGAGAGAAAATAAACATCCCCGTATTACTCATACCGACTGTGAACATATGATGCGCCCACACCAACGAGCCGATAAAAGCGATTGCTAAACTTGAGTACGCGATAACTTTGTATCCGAAAATAGTTCTTCGCGCAAAGACAGGAAGAATTTCTGAAACAACACCAAGTCCCGGAAGAATCATGATGTAAACAGCCGGATGCGAATAAATCCAGAACAGATGCTGATAGAGAACGGGGTCGCCCCCTAAGTTCGGATCGAAGATACCGACACCGAACAAACGCTCTACAACCACGAGCAACAAAGTGATTCCTATAACCGGAGTCGCTAGAATCTGAATCCATGCAGTTGAATATAAAGCCCACGTAAAAAGTGGCATCTTAAACCACGTCATTCCCGGCGCTCTCATTCGGTGTATAGTGGTTATGAAATTTAAACCGGTTAATATAGATGAAAATCCAAGAATGAACGCTGCGAATAGTGCGGGTATAACATTAGTTGTTGTACGGATACTGTATGGTACATAAAATGTCCAACCGGTATCTGCGGGACCGCCGGGTAGAAAAAGTGAAACGAGAGCTAACAAACCTCCTGTTATAAACAACCACCAAGAGAGGAGATTAAGACGCGGGAAAAATACATCTTTCGCACCAATCATGAGCGGCAGTAAAAAATTCCCGAACACCGCAGGCAACCCGGGAATGATGAAAAGAAAAATCATCATTATTCCGTGCAGTGTAAAAAATGTATTATACGTCTGCGGTTGCATTATCGTTTTCCCCGGAGTCAACATTTCCAAGCGCATAAGAACACCAAGAACAACTGCCGTTAAAAAGAAAACCAGCATCGATACCATGTAAAGTATACCGATTCGTTTGTGATCGGTGCTGAAAATCCAGGCACCGATTCCTTTGCTGTTTGTCTGTGCGTGTAAATAATCCGGCTCTATCGCTGGCACATTTGAAGTCATACGTTAGAAACCTTTCCGGAATTTTTCTTTTTTGGTTTGATAACAAAAACAGCGATAAAAATCAGAACAAATAAAATCGTTGCCGCAAATCCGATGCGTGTGTAATTGAAAGCATATTTCTTTCCATCCGGATCGTAACTATAACAGAATTTCAGTACCTTCGCAATCGTTGGCGTCGCTTTTCCTTCAGATGCTTCGATGACTGCCATTTTCACATCAAATGGAAGATGCTTAACGCCGTAAAGATAGCGAGTAATTTTTCCCTGCGGAGAAACGACAATCAATGAAGCCGCATGAATCCAATCTCTTCCGCTTCTTTGAAAGTAGAAACCTGCCGCATCTGTGAAACGGTAAATATCGGCACTATCGCCGGTGAAGAATTTCCAACCACTAGGATCGATGGGTTTTTTAATTTCGGCTAAATAATTTTCTTTCTTCTCTTTCGCTAATTCCGGTTTTTCATCTTGATCAAAACTCAACGTAAGTATCTGATAATCTTTGCCTAACGTTAAATCCATTTTGCTGACAACATCGGTCATTTCCCGCAGAAGCGGGTTGCAGATACCTGCACACCTATAATAGACGAATGTTAAGATGGTCGGTTTGTCGATTATCGATTTTAGTGAAACCAAATTACCATCTTCATCATAAAATTCTTCGTCCATCGGGATTGTTTGTCCCAATTTTTCAACGATCCCAACGGGCGGTTTTGGTTGTTCCTGATTTGAATAAGCCAAAACGGACAAGATCGCTATGAAGATGATGATAAGCTTTTTCAAATTATTTTTCCTTCAGTCCAACAACAGTTACAATATATTTATGCATTTGATGCCACTCTTCTGATGAAAGCTGCACGACATTCGCCTTGAATCCGAATTGAATTGGATCGGCAGTTACGGTTTTAACAAATTGGTCAATCCCGACTTGATGATACCGGCTGTTGCTGAAACCTGTAAACACTTTAGATGCATTACGCACGACGCGCCAAAAAATATCGGCACCCGGACTCTCTTCTGCCAGCGACAATTTCAGTTCATCAGAAATTTTCACTTCGCTGACTTTTGTTTGATTGACTATGATTTGCATCGCTTTCTTAACGGGAATTTGTCCGGCGATATTCATTCCTTTTGAAAGCTGGTAAGCTACGTCAAGCTGCTTTAGATCTTCGGTGGAATCAACCGGGTGTCCAGCAGCAAATGATCTCACGTAATGAATCAATCCAAATCGATCTTCGGGTGATAAATAATTATAAGAAGCCATGCCGCTTCCGGTTATTCCTTCCTGAAGCGTTTTATAAATTTGAGAAACTTTCGATCCATTCTTCCATCCATCGAGCAAATGAAAATTTCTCGGCTTCGGATTTAATGTCGGAGCTGTTGGCCCATCCCCCTGTCCGTTATCGCCATGGCATGATGAACAATTAGCTTTGAATAATTCTTTTCCTTTTACAACAAGCTCAGTAGATGAAATCCCAACCTTCATAACATCGACGGGCGGAATGACTCTCGCGTTTTGCATCGGGATATCCTGAACGAAAGCGATTGAATCGCTAAGCACAGCCGGTGTAATCGAGTTTTTTCCGATGTTTGTAAGATTCGAAATATAAAGATAACCAAGCGCGCCAAGAATAACCACGAAGTAAAAATACGAATATCCGAAAAGCTTCGCCGGCTTTTTCAACAGATCGTTCCAATCCATTTCGGCTTTGTATTTAGGATTGTGTTCTATCATAATCTGAATTTCAATCCCCGATCCAGTTTTGGATCGCCAACAGGCATCAGGTTGTGCCGTTTCATTTTATATCCAAGGACAACAACCACGAGTCCGATTATTAATATTGGAAAACCGATTTCCATCCATCCGATAGTTACACCGTTCGCATAAGTCGGCATAACGAGCCAGTAAAGATCGAAAAGATGTGCGAATAAAATCCATATTGCCATGAACTTCAATCTCTTTAAATTCATTTTTGCTTCCTGCGGCAGCAACAAAAAGTATGGGACGGCAAAATGAACTATGATGAGAAGAACAGAAACGAATTGCATCCCGCCTTCCCAGCGCTTCATAAACCAAATCGTTTCTTCCGGCAGGTTTGCGTACCAGATTAAAAGAAACTGACTGAAAGCGATATACGCCCAGAAATTAATAAATGCAAAGAGCAATGCACCAAGACTATAGAAATGATCGCGCTTAAGATTTTGCAGATAACCGTTCTCATGGAATTTCACAATTATATATGTTGCGGTCGCAACAGCAGCAAGTACAGTTCCGGCAAAATAGTAAACACCAAGAATGGTCGAGAACCAATGCGGTTCCAAACTCATTGCCCAATCGACTGCTGTAACGGTAAGAGTTATCGCGAATACCGGCAGAAATACCGCTGCCAACCGGATGTTGATTGTAGTTAGCTTTTGATCTTTTGATAGATCCTGCTTCAAAGAATTACGTGTGAACAGCCAGTAGAACAAATTCCACAGAGCAAACACAAGAACAAATCGAATGATAAAGAAATTCAAATTGAGATACGGCTGTTTGCCTTTAAGCAGTTCATCTGTTCCGACTGCTCCTAAATCTGTCCAATGGAAAATATCGTGCAAATGAAAGAACATAGGAAGTGCAACAATCGGAGCAATCAGTATTAGTCCGCCGAGAAACTCATTCACTCTGCGCATCGGAACACTCCATACTGCGCCCGCGATATATTCAAGCGCAATCAGAAATATTGAACCGACAGCAATGCTTGTGATAAATAAAAATCCGATTATGTTGTTGAATGCCGCTTCTCTTGGATTTACAGTATAACCTATCGCATAAATAACAATCCCGACAAATAATAATGCCCATCCAAGATTTTTAACTTTAGAGGGAAGTTCTTTTTTCATTTGTTCGATATTGAAATGTGAATCGCTCACTTTAAATCGGATTCCTTTGCATTCTGTGCGCGTTGTAATGCCCTAAGGTAATGAATAATTGCCCAGCGTTCGTCGCTTGCAATCTGTGGACCGTAACTCGGCATTACGTTTTGCCCTTCTGTAATAACGTGATAGATATTCCCGTCGGGCCAATTTCTGACTTTATCGGAATGGAGCGTAGGTGGATTCGGGAATTGACCGCGTAGCCGGCTATCTCCTTGCCCAAAGTTTCCATGGCATGGGCTGCAGAATGTGAAATATTTCTGTTTCCCAATTTCCAGAATTTCTTTTGTCGGCAATAACGGATTCACCAAATATTTTCCGGCAGAATCAGGTTGACCTTTAAACGGATAAGGTAGAACACCTCGTGCAACAGTTCCCTCAACAGGTTTACGCATCCCGATTCCGTCGGCAAATAGCGCGCTTGGTTTTTGCGCCTTCAATTTTTCCTGCGTCATCATCCAGTTAAACGGCGGCATGAACATTAATTGATTGAATATAAAGTAAGTTGCACCTGAAGAAATAACCGCCACCAGCAATAGAATGCCTATAAATTTAGGATCGAATAATTTTTGTCCATGGTTCAATTCCTCATCATCAAAATAAACCGGAGCAATCTCTTTGCTCCCCAGCGATTTGAAGAATTCGGTAATAACTTTCTCATTAAACTTCGGATCGTCAACCTGAATGTTTATACCGAATTTATCTGATGAAACCGCTTTCATGTATTTTGTGTCGTGAAGCGGATGAGAATTATTTGGGAATTTAAAATAAATAACAATCATCGCAACAATTGAAAGCACCGAGGCAAGAAGCACTGTTAATTCAAAAGAAACCGGAACAAATGCGGGCCACGACCAGAATGGTTTACCGCCGATAACAAGTGGATACTCGATCAATGTAACCCAAGTCATTAGACCAATTGCTAACACCGCTCCGAGCAACCCGAACGCAAGCGCGAAAAATCCGAGGCGCGACGGCTTCAACTGCATTGCTCCGTCCATTCCGTGAACCGGATAAGGAGTATTCACGTCATACTTTGTATAACCGGCTTTGCTCGTTTCCGATGCCGCTTTGATAATTGCATCGGGTGAATCAAAGAGTGCTGTTATAGAATATAATTGTTTTGTGCTCATATTTTTTAATGATGACTCGGTTGTGCACCTTCGACAACCGCTTTAACTTCCGATATTGAAACAACAGGCAATACTCTCACAAAAATCAAAATCAACGTGAAGAATAATCCAAAACTGCCTAAGAATATTCCGGCATCGTAGAGCGTCGGTGTATAATGTCCCCAACTTGACGGCAGAAAATCTCTTGAAAGTGAAGTTACAACAATGACAAATCTTTCGAACCACATTCCGATATTTACTGTAATTCCGATCAGGAACATTGCAGGTATCGAGCGTCTGATCTTTTTAATCCAGAAAAGCTGTGGGAATATCACATTACAGCTAACCATCGTCCAGTAAGCCCAGGAATAAGGACCAAGCGCGCGATTCAAAAAGACGAATGTTTCAAATTGACTTCCGCTGTACCATGCGATGAAAAATTCCATAGCGTATGCATACCCGACCATACTGCCGGTTAATACCATAACTTTGTTCATCTTTTCAAGATGATCCAAAGTGATGATATGTTTTAGATTGAAATATTGCCTAACAAAAATTAAAACATTCTGCACCATCGCAAACCCGGAGAAAACCGCGCCTGCCACAAAGTATGGCGGGAAAATTGTCGTGTGCCAACCTGGAATTACTGATACGGCAAAATCGAAACTTACGATTGTATGAACAGAAAGAACAAGCGGTGTTGCAAATCCTGCAAGTATCAAATACGCGCGTTCATAATGCTGCCAATGACGATTCGAATGACGCCATCCCAAACTGAAAATTGAATAAATCGTTTTCTTAATTTTATTTGTTGTTCGATCTCGGAGCGTCGCTAAATCCGGAATCAATCCTAAATACCAAAACACTAGCGAGACCGTAAAATAAGTTGAGACCGCAAATACATCCCACAATAGTGGCGATGTAAAGTTCACCCACAATCCGTGTTGATTAGGATATGGACTTAAATACATAGGGAGCCACTGCCTACCTGTGTGCATCAACGGAAACAATCCAGCACACATGACTGCAAATATTGTCATCGCTTCAGCGAAACGTGCGATGCCTGTCCGCCACCGTTGTCGTAACAAAAATAAAATTGCAGAGATCAAAGTTCCCGCATGACCGATGCCAACCCAGAAAACAAAATTCACAATATCGAATCCCCAACCAATCGGCTGGTTCACACCCCAAAGTCCTAATCCTTTATAAAGCGTCATTCCGATACAGAAAGCACCAATAGAAAGCATAGATAATGTAACTGCAAATGCGTACCACCACCTGCGCGGAGGGAATTGATCGAGCGGCGCCGAAACAACCGCATCTATCTGAGATGCAGGTGGTCTGCCTCCAACGACGGGTAGTTCTTTAGTGTAATCGATAACCGTCGTGCTCATGCAGTTTTCCTCTCATTCACATTTTTCAGCCGTGCAAGATATGTTACATTGGGTTTGGCATTTACTTCTTCCAATACATGATAACCGAGCTCATGCTTCCTGTATTTCGATATTTCGGAATTCGGATCGTTCATATCTCCAAAAATTATTGCAGATGCGGGGCAAGCTTCCTCGCACGCAGTTCGGACATCTGTTCCAACCAATGCTCTTCCCTGTTCAGTTGCATGTTGACGGGCTTCCATGATTCTCTGCAAACAGAATGTGCATTTTTCCATCACTCCGCGTGAGCGGACTGTTACTTCGGGATTGTGTAATAAACTTATAGGTTCACCCTCATAATATCCATCCGCCAAATTATCACGCCAGTTGAAGAAATTGAAGCGACGTACTTTGTAAGGACAGTTATTCGAACAATATTTCGTACCTACGCATCGGTTGTAAACCATCTGGTTCAATCCATCGGGACTGTGGTTTGTGGCAACAACCGGACAAACATTTTCGCACGGCGCGTTGTCGCAATGCTGGCAAAGCATCGGTTGATGACTGAGCGACGGATTTTCATTAGTGCCGGAATAATATCTATCGACGCGTATCCATTGCATCTCACGCCCTTTGCCTACCTGTTCTTTTCCAACAACCGGGATATTGTTTTCGACATTGCATCCCGCCACACAAACATTACAGCCGGTGCATTTGTTGAGATCGATTGCCATTGCCCATTTCACACCATTATATTCGATTGTCTTGGCAATGTTGAACAATTCATGTCTTTCTTCGTGCAGGAAGTTTGGATTCTTTTCGTATTCTCCAAGTGATCCTTCTCGAATGATTTTCCGTTTATGATGAAGATCTTTCACGAACTCATCGTCAAGAGAATGATGTTCCTGCGTTGAAACGAGTTCATGCTTCCCTTCAACTTTTCGAATTACCACGCCCTGAAAGATTCGAGATGCAGAAATGGATTCTTTAGAGAGCAAAAGATTTCCATTCACGCCAACATCTGTCCCGATTGGTCCTGCGTTCGTTCTGCCATAACCAAGTGCAACCGAAATAAAATTATCTGCCTGCCCGGGTTGCAAAAATACCGGCAAGGTTAGCTTCCGATCTGCAAGTTTTATTTCAATCCGATCGTTGTTTTCAAGATTCAAATCTTTTGCATTCTTCGGTGAGATCGCCGCGTAATTATCCCAGACGATTTTTGAAACAGGATGCGGAAGTTCCTGAAGCCATCCGTTATTAGCAAATCGTCCATCTCCGATAAAATAATTTTCAGTCAACGCAACACTGAATTCCGATGCACTCTGCATTGGTGTAATTGAAGGTAGCGATCCTTTGTTGAAGCTGTAATTATTTTTCGCCGCTTCATCATAATTAACAACTCCGTCGTGAAGCGATGAATACCAGAACGATTTAAAATCTGCTTTTCTGTCGAGCGACGGGAACAGTTCCTTCTGCCACCTGTTCATCAAATATTCATGATAGATCGTGTCTTTATAAGAATCTTTGCCATTAATCCACGTTAATAGAATCGCTTCCTTCTGACGGGTATTATAAAGAGGAGCAATAACCGGCTGTTGAAGCGAATATACGCCGGTTCGCACCTGATAATCACCCCATGATTCGAATGAGTGATTGATTGGCAGAACAAAATTTGCAGAGCGAGATGTTTCATCATCAGATTCAACCAAACTGACAGTCAGCGGAACAGATTTCATTGCCCGTTCGTAATCGAATTCTTTCGGAAGATGATAAACAGGGTTAGAATCAAAATGAATAACGACACCAACATCACCCGACTTCATTTTGCGGACAAGCTCCTCAAACTCTTTTGGTTCCGTTAAAGTTGTTAAAGATGTTATCGTTTGGCTTGATTGATATAATTTTGTATTACCTAGAATTTCATTCAGATAATTAACCGCAACGTGAATCTCATCGGATAAAATATTCCCGGCATAGACAATTGACTGACCACGATTTTTTAATAAATCGCCGATGAGATAATTGATGATATTTTCATCCAATGAAAATTTATTCAAGATAGATTTTAAAGATACACTTTCGGGAAGGGAATTAATGACGCCAATTTTTTTCGAGATTTCATCAATCAGACCGAGAACAAATTCAAGCTGCGCATCGGGGCGAAGACGTAATCGATAATCGGCATTCGCGCCGGTTAACGACATTGTTCCTTCGACGCAATAAAGCCGATTGAACTCTTTCGATTTCATGAGGTCCCGCCCATCGGCAAACTTTCGTGTTTGCTCAACCGTCATGCCGTCGGTTCCGAGGAAATCTGCTTCGAGCGCTAAGATAACATTTGCTTTTCCCCATTCGATAACCGGTAGATCGGTTGTTCCGTAACATTTATTCCATGCACGTTTCCGGTTTTCATCATTGAATAAATCGTGTGTGTAAATTTTAGTCCCAGGAAATTTTCCGGTAAAATCGTCTAACACCTTCTTTGTAGTCGGAGAGTGAATAGAATGAGTGATGATCGAAATTTCATTTCCGGCTTTTACCGATTCTTCTAATTTCTTTATTACTTCGGCATCTGCCGTTTGCCAACTTAATTCATCCAACCTTCCCGATGTTGTTCCAAACTGAGGAGTGCGCAAACGATATGGATCGTATAAATTTAAAACACTCGCCTGTCCTTTGCTGCAAATTTTACCTTGATTAATCGGATGATCCGGATTGCCATCGACTTTGATGGGTCTGCCTTCGCGCGTTTTAATTAATATTCCGCATGATTGGCTACAACCGTTGCATGTTGATGCGTAAAAGTTAGCCACGCCCGGAATTATTTCCTCAGGTTTCTTGCTGTAAGGCACTATTTCACCGCGGTCTTGATAATTATTGCAACCCGCGACAGCGAAAGCAGTGGAAGCAGAAATAAGCGCAAGAAATTTTTTCCTCGAGATCGGCGAAAGATTCGAAAGTCCGAACTCTTCCGCAACACCCTCAGCGAATTCGTTCTCTTTCTTAGATCGCGACTCGCTCAAATTCTGATATTCGTTCAAACTCTTCCAGTATTTTTTATCGTAAGTCATCTTACAAAGAATTTTCTTTCTTTCGAGGAACCGCTAACGGATTTTGTTTAACCACGATCTTCTTTTCTGGTTTGAATATTTTTTTGGCGCTCGCAATCAATCTTGTCGGATTAGAGATTAAAAATCCCGAGGTTATCCCGCCGAGAATATAACCGAAAAAATTCCGCCGCTTTATTTCATTCTTAACAATCATCGATGACATGCCGAGCAGTTTGTTGGACCATTTTTAATTTTCGAGACATTCGCTAATTGAGTCGTTGCGTTGCGGTGGCAATTCAAACATGCCGCCATTGTAAACTCAGATACTTGCTGAACGACATCCATGTTTTCAACTTTTCCGTGACAGTTAGCGCAGTCGATTCCTTTGTTCACATGCGCGCTGTGATTGAAGTAAGCGTAATCGGGTACTTTATGCACGCGTTTCCATGGGATTGCCGCACTATCCTGATAAAATTTTGTAAGCTTAATGATTTCCGGTTTGTTTTTCCGGGCAACGGAGTGGCAATTCATGCATGTGTTCGCGGGAGGCACCATGGCATTTGGAGAAGATGTTACTCCGGTATGACAATATTTGCAATCGATCTGCATCGTTCCGGCATGAAGTTTATGTGAGAAAGCGATTGGTTGAACAGGTGCGTAACCTACACCATCCCGTTCTGCGCGCGAAATGAAATATGTAGCTACAGAAGCTGCTACTGCTACGAACAAAACAATAGGAAGCCGGATGCGGAGCGTATAATCTAAAAGCGATTTCTTCATACCATGCGGAGCTTATATCAACGTATCATCAATAAAAACAACTTCATCAAAATATTCCTCTATATAATCGTGGAGGAATCGATTATCGGACTTAAAAGGGTGATTTTAGATTAAGGATATTACGAAAAAAATTACTCGTAAGCAACCCAAATTCATGATCATTAACGATTATTTGGGATAATGAGTTCCACCGAAAAATTGTAGCTGCCTTTAACATACTCATTATTGATTAACTGTGATTTCATTTAAAAAAACAATGTAATTCTTAAATATTCCTTATCCGGAATTAAATTAATTGCAACATTCTCCGCCTTCAGTCGGTATCATCTTTGCAAGCTTCGGACTTAAATATGGTATTCCCAAATTCAATCCGCGAATTATTAACAGCAATCCAATGATAACTTGAAACGCGGGAAGAATTTTGGCAATTTTCAATCGGAGGTTTGCGGAAATAAGTTTGGGGAAAAACGATACAGCAAGCATTGCCGGAACCGTTCCGAGACCGAATCCAACCATGAACAACATCCCCGCAAGAGAACCGCCTGTAACTGCTGCCGTTGAAATCGCCATGTAAACAAATCCGCACGGAAGAAATCCATTCATAACTCCGAGTATCAGCATCGAAACAAGAGCGTTACTTTCCAACATTTTGCCAATGATCGATGTTATCTTTTGAGTGACGGGATCGAAAACCTTGCTCAAGAAATTTACCGATCTGATTATCTTCGGGAATAAAACGGTGAGTATAAGCAGTGCACCGACAATGATAGAAAGATTTTGCTGCAAAATCGGCAGCAGCAGCCTTGCACCTAATAATCCTACTGCCGCACCCATTACTGCATAACTTATCACGCGACCGAAATGATAAAGCGCCCGCCCAGATGCAAAGCGAAATGCAGACTGCTCACCGACAGGAAGAGCCAGCACGATGGGCCCGCACATTCCGATACAATGCAAGCCGCCGAGTATTCCGAAAATAAAACCTGTAATTACTACCAACAATTCCTCCTCATTGAATTATTACAACTTCTTCCTGATAATATTTTTCTTTCTGATACTCCCACATTATTTTCGTACGCCACAGACCTTTTTGAAACGACGAAGTTAAAATTGTTTGAGTATTCGCCGAGTCGAGAACTAACGGCAGCATAATATCGATTTTTCTATCGGACGGACGATAAAGCATTATCGTGCCTGTAATTTCTCTGCTTAAAAATGAATTGGGAAATATTATTTTCAATTCAGAGTTTGCAGCACGTACTTCTATTTTCTCTTTTAAATCTGAACTCCTTTTTGATTCATCGATACGATCTTGATGCTTTAATTCCTGCTCGTAATAATCATCGGTAACCAGATCAACCTTCTGACTCGCGGCAATATAGACTAAAGCTCCAACACCAACCGCGAATATCACAACAACTAATGCAATTCCGAAACCCCAATTAAACTTCATGAACTATTCCTTTCCCCCAACCGGTCCTAAAAAAGATGTTTCAATAATTTGGGCAATCTCACCGTTGCGTAGTACTTCAATTTGCAGCGGAGTGTTCATCGACCTAATTTGGTCGCGTCTCAGCATGATGAATAATTTTACCGAAACCGATTCTTGCGTTTTTACAATCAATGAATCACCCAAAACGGAAATCATCCCATCAACATTTTTCAGCTTAAACGATAACGGCACAGATTCAAAAGTCTTATTCAACGCCTTGACATCATAAAGATTGCTTATATAATCGTCGGGCTGTTCCTGATAAAACATTCCCCCCGTGCGAAGAATTGTAACATCAATATCCGAACGCGTGATGACAAGATATATAAGAAGTGAAATGAGAATTATCAGCAGAATCGAATACCCGATACTTCGCGGCGTAAAGAGAGATCGGATTTTCTTTTCGATCCCCTCGATTGAATCGTACCGGATTAAACCCCTCGGTTTTTCTACCGAGTCCATAATTGAATCACAAGCATCAATGCAAGTAGTGCAGTTTATACACTCAAGCTGCGTACCGTTTCGAATATCAATACCCGTCGGACAAACATCCACACACTGATGACAATCTATACAATCGCCAATTACTCTTTCTTCGCTTTTTCGGAGTTTACCTCTCGGTTCTCCGCGAATGAAATCATAAGCAATGACGATTGAATTTCTGTCCAGTAATACTCCCTGCAACCTGCCGTACGGACATACGAGTATGCAAGCTTGCTCACGGAACCAGCCGAAAATCCAATGAAAGACACCGGTGAATACAAGAATAGCAACTAACCCGCCCATATGTTCAGATGGAGGAGAGGTAATTATTTTTAATAATTTGTCCGAACCTATTATCCATGCAAGCAGCATGTTGGAGATAAGGAACGATAGAAAAAAATAAATTCCATGTTTAAATGATTTCTTGAAAATTTTATTGCCCGTCCATGATGAATCGTTCAATTGTTTTTGCCGGAGAGGATTTCCTTCTATCCAATAATCAATCTTGCGGAAAACCATCTCCATAAAAACCGTTTGCGGACAAATCCATCCGCAAAACAAACGTCCGAACACTACGGTGAATAAAAAAATAAAAACGATCGTCGATATCATCGCAATGGCGAAAAGAATATAATCGTGCGGACCGAAAATTAGACCGAACACGATGAATTTGCGCTCAGTAATATCGAACAGCATCAACGGATGACCGTTGAAACGCAGAAACGGGGTAACAAAAAGAATTGCAAGAAGAATCCAGCTTGCGAGAATGCGCCCGCGATGGAATCTTCCTTCGGGTTTCTTAGGGTAAATCCATTTCCGTTTTCCTTCTTTTGAAACAATACCGAGCTGGTCGCGGAAAGAAGTTTCCGATGCTGGAGAATTTGTTGTTTCAGTTTCCGTCACGATTTCACTGCAATTTTTACAGAATCACTTGATTCAACCTTAGGTTCCACCCACAAATTGCCTTCCTGCGGTTTTCCGCCCGGCGGATTTGTTCCCTGCAAAGTAAGGATATACGATGCAATCTGTTGGATTTCTTTAGGTGTGAATACGAGTTTCCAACTGATCATTCCTTTTGCAGGAACTCCATTTTTAATCGTGGCAAAAATATTTTTTACACCGCCGCCATGAATCCAATATTGATCCGTGAGGTTAGGCCCTACAACTCCACCGCCTTCATTGCCGTGACAGCTAACGCAGTTCTTCTTGAATTTTTCCATTCCTTCCTTTATCGATGCATCATCCTTGAGCGCAGCCAATTTATCTTCGTTGATCTCACCTTCCGATGCGATCCGCACACGCCTCATCAAATCGGCAGATGCAAGCTCTTCCGAAAATTCAGCTTGCGGCAACGGACTTGTTTTCAACACATGATAATTGATCAGATAAATAACGGCGAAGAGAACGGTTGCACCGAAAAGATAATTGAACCACGGAGGAATCCTGTTATCCAACTCAGTTATCCCATCGAAGTCTTCATCCATCTGGATTGCTTTTTCAGCAGATTGCGGCACAACATAAGCCCATGCAGTATGCAAAAATTTTACAATCGGTTCTATGTTTCCTTCAAGAACAAATATGACGAAGAAAATAATTATCACAAAAAATGCGGTGAGTATGCCTGTAACAATTAAAGCGGTTTCTGTTCCCGTATCTGCGGCTTGCGCTAAGAGAGTGGAACTGCCGAAAATAAAAAGCATAATCAATCTAAGTAAAAATTTATTTTTCATGATGATATCCTTTCAGATTCACGATACTCATCGAGCGGCAAATTACTCATATAATCTGTATGTTCTTTTCTCATTTTGAAAACTATAAAAAGAACGATGATGAAGAACGGAATAAAAATGAAAAGGGAGATAAGCGGATAAGAAGCAATTCCTTCGACCTGTTGCAGATATTGAGAAAACATTTTTTGCTCCTTCCTACTTTTGTACCTGAATATCCGTGCCAAGCCGTTGGAGATACGCGATAACGGCAATGATCTCCTTTGAAGGATCGGCAGGTATTTTTTGTTTTTGAAGATCAACGGCAATCAGTTCTGCCTGCCTTTGCAAATCGGTCAACGCCAATAAATCGAATCCTTTAGGATATGGAACTCCCAAACTTTGCATGGCTCTGATTTTCGGCTCGAGTGTAGAATTATCTAAGTCTTGTGTGTATAACCACGGATACGGAGGCATAATGGAACCGGGAGAAACCGAGCGCGGATCGTCCATGTGCATAAAGTGCCAAAGATTGGGATATCTTTTTCCTTCACGATGGAGATCGGGACCGGTGCGTTTCGATCCCCACAAAAATGGGTGATCATAAACAAACTCGCCTGCTTTAGAATACTCACCGTACCGTTCAGTTTCCGATCGGAATGGCCTCACCATTTGAGAATGACAGGTATTACATCCTTCGCGGATATAAATGTCTCGCCCCTGCAACTCGAGCGGTGTATACGGTTTCACTGCAGCAATCGTAGGAATGTTAGATTTTATTAGAAATGTCGGAATGATTTCTATCAATCCCCCAATTAAAATTACAACGAGAGAAACGACTGCAAATTGAATGGGACGCTTTTCAAGCCATCGATGTTTATTTTCTTTCGAGACGTGTTCATCAACCCACACGGCTGGAACTTGTACTTCTTCTTCTTTTATCAATTTTCCCGAGCGAACAGTCTTGAACATATTATAACACATGATGCACGCGCCGGAAAGATACAATGTTCCGCCGAAAGCACGCAGAATATACATCGGTATAATTTGAAGAACGGTTTCTAAAAAATTCGGGTATTGAAGAACGCCAAATGTTGTGAATTGTTTCCACATCAGCGATTGTGCAACGCCAGCCCAGTACATTGGCACAGCATAGAAAACTATACCGAGAGTACCGAGCCAGAAATGCAGATTCGCAAGTTTTTTAGAAAATAGATTTGTTCCCCACATTCTCGGTATGAGCCAGTAAACTATTCCAAAAGTCAGAAATCCGTTCCAGCCCAGCGCACCGATATGCACATGCGCAATTGTCCAATCTGTGTAATGTGAAAGAGCGTTGACATTTTTCAATGAAAGAGTTGGACCTTCCAATGTTGCCATGCCGTATGCTGTAACTGCAACAACCATGAATTTTAAAATCGGGTCTTCGCGCACTTTATTCCACGCGCCGCGTAATGTTAGTAATCCGTTAATGGCACCGCCCCACGAGGGAGCTATCAACATAATTGAAAAAACTGTTCCTAAAGACTGCGCCCAATCCGGAAGAGCAGTGTAAAGCAGATGATGAGGTCCAGCCCAGATATAAATAAATATAAGTGACCAAAAATGAACTATCGATAGCCGGTATGAATAAACCGGACGGTTTGCAGCTTTGGGTAAAAAGTAATACATCAAACCTAAGTAAGGTGTTGTAAGAAAAAAAGCAACCGCATTATGTCCATACCACCATTGCACAAGCGCATCTTGAACTCCGGCATACACCGGATAACTTTTTAGAAATGAAACAGGAATCTCGATGGAATTTACAATATGAAGAACAGCAACAGTTACTAATGTTGCAAGATAAAACCAGATCGCGACGTACATATGTTTCTCTCGCCGCTTGATAATTGTGCCGACAACATTAATTGTAAGCACAATCCAGATTAATGTAATCGCAATATCGATGGGCCACTCGAGTTCGGCATATTCCTTAGCTGTTGAAATACCTAATGGTAACGTTACGACGGCAGCAACAATTATCAATTGCCATCCCCAAAAATGAATCTTACTCAATAGATCGCTGAACATTCTCGCTTTACACAATCGCTGGAGCGAATAGTACAATCCCATAAAAATTCCATTCCCCACAAATGCAAATATAACTGCATTAGTATGGAGCGGACGGAGTCTACCGAATGTAAGATACTGTAACTTTGCATTGTATATCGGATCGAATAACTGGAAAGCTATAGTTAATCCAACAGTCATTCCTACAATTCCCCATACCATCGTTGCAATTGCAAAATTGCGAACAACACCGTTATCGTACTTGATCGTTTGCATTTCCATAATCAGCTGATCCTTTTACTTTATTTTCCGATGTTTGATTCATTGTAATATTTTTCTTTTCATCATCAAAGAGAATTCTAACGGATGGTGTAAATTTATCATCATATTGCCCATTTCTCACAGCCCAAACGAACAATAACAAAAAACTAACCGCGACAAAAATACTGAATCCAACCAATATCCAAATAACCGACACTATATCAATCCTCTCCGTTTCGCCAGAAACCGGGTCAATAAAGTTGAGAATGCAACAACCGTGATAGAACTAAGCGGCATGAGTATGGCAGCCAACATCGGAGATAGATCACTCTGCACAGCGAAGTACAATCCTATGATATTATAGATAATTGATATCATAAAGTTCCAATATACTACATGTTTTGCTGTCGATGCAAATCGGATAAATCTGTCCAAATCGTTAAAGGCATCGGCACTTAAGATACCATCACAAGCAGGTGAAAACGCGCTGACGTCTTCCGTAATTGCAATGGCAACATCGCTTTGCCATAATGCGCCGGCATCATTTAAACCATCACCGACCATAATAACGTTCCGGTTTTTTGATTGTAACGATTTAATAAATGATAATTTATCGGCCGGTTTCTGGTTGAATTCCATCCCGTTGAAATTCGGAAAAATATCTTTTAATTTCTCCATCTCACCATCATCATCACCTGATAGGAGGGATATTGAATGACTTCCGCTGAGATTGTCAAAAACTTTATCGACTTGATCCCGGTAGACATTTTCAAATTCAAACCGACCGAGAATCTCTCCATCAACCGAAGCATATACACTTGTCTTTTTGATATTATTTTCCGGAGTTTTCACTCCAACAAATGAAGCGGAGCCAAGTTGAACTTCAGATCCTTCCACGAACGCGCGAATACCAGCCGCTTCCACTTCTTCGAAGTCGGTCACCTCGAAATTTTTTCTTATCTGCAAAAAATCATAAATCGATCGGCTCAGCGGATGCGTGGAACTTCGCGCGAGGGATGCAAGCAGGATTTGATTTTTTTCCGAAAGTGAATTTCCGTTGAATCGGATCGATGTTCGATCGGTTTTAGTGATTGTCCCGGTTTTATCAAAAACAATCGTATCGGTTTTAGATAACGCCTCAACAACGGATGAATGCTTCAGGTAAAATCCTTTCTTCCCAAATAGTCGAAGAGTTGTACCGAAAACAAACGGGGCCGCAAGTGCGAGCGCGCATGGGCATGCAATGATTAAAATCGCGGTTACCGAGTCTAGAATTTTACCCGGATTAATATTCCACCATACAATTGCTGTCAACAATGCAATGAACAGAATTCCAAGCGTGAAATATTTTCCTACGGTATTCGATAATGTGAGTAATCTCGATTTTATTCTGTCTGATAACCGAAACTCATTCCATAGCTGGATGAACTCACTCTCAGATACTTCCTTAATGGCTTCAAGCTCTATAAGACTTCCGAGATGTTTTCCACCGGCATAAATCAAGTCACCAACTCTTTTTATTGATGGTTTGGATTCTCCGCTTACAAAGCTGTAATCAATATTTGCGATTCCGTTCATCAACACAGAATCAGCAGGTATGATTTCGTTATTTCTGATAATCATTCTTTCACCGGGCCTGATAAGAGTGATGGGAATAGTAGTTTCATCCCACCCCTTTTTGACCGATACCGCAAGTGGAAAATATGATTGATACTTCCGTTCAAAGTTCAAAGTATCATAAGTTTTATTTTGAAATAATCTGCCGATAAGTAGAAAAAAAACTAGTCCTGTTAACGAATCAAAATATCCGGGACCGATTTGAAATAACACTTCAACGGCGGAACGAAGGAATACAATCGCAATGCCGAGCGCGATCGGTACATCAATATTTATCGCTTTTGATCTTAACCCATTTACCGCCGATCCAAAAAAAATCGCACTGCTAAAATAGACAACGGGAATAGATAAGATCAGATTGAGATAACCGAACAACGTTCTGGTGCCGGTATCGATCATAGATGAAGAGAGGTATTCCGGTAAACTGAACAGCATAATGTTTCCAAAACAAAAAGCGGCAACACCAATTTTCAAATATAAACTTCGCTCGATTTTAGTGCGGTGGCTGGGATCGGATGCATTCAAATTCAATTCGGGTTCATATCCAATGGAAGAGATAAGTTCAACAACTTGACGAAATGAAATTTTATTTTTTACGAATTTGATAAGTATTCGTTTTTTTAAAAAATCTACTCGGGAAAAAAATATTCCCGGATGCAATTTATGCAAATTCTCTAAAAGCCAGATACATGAACTGCAATGCATCTGGGGAATGTGAAAACTTACAACTACTATACCATCACCAGAAAAATCTATCAGCTTACTGTTTACGTCCGGCTCATCCAAATAAGCAAACTTTGAGTCGGTAGATATCGGTGGCGTAATACCAGGGTGTTCATTGAAATCGTAGTACCGGTAAAGGTGCTTCCCGTTCAGTATTTCGTAAACAGATTTGCAACCATTGCAACAAAACAATTTATCATCGTAGGTTATGGCTACTTCACCGGTAGGCGCTCCACAGTGAAAACAGTTCGTTTCAATATTTATATTATTTTCCGGCACCATTAGTCATATTAATCTAAAAGCAATATACAATTTTGATTCCATCTAAATCAACTCTAATCTAACTTTTCAAATGACGGCTGTGCGTTATAAAACAAATCCATTCCCATGAATTTTAATTGCCTTTAACATCATGACAAAGCTCTGTAGAACAATTATGAACTCTTCATAATCATCTATCCACAGGAGATACTTTTAATCAACTGATCCAGATAAATTTAATTTCAACTCCGAACTAATTATATAAACTTAAACTTAATAATCTAACCTTTCTGGACTGGGGTTTTTAACACACTTTAAAATAAATTTGTCAGTATTGAGAATTCCGTTGATATTAAATGAAAAATAATCAAATCAAAGATCAGCAATCCTCGATAAATTTAATAAATTCGCCAATCTTATAATTATTTTCTGGAGGAATAAATGGCATAATTTTAGGATATTGTTGATAGCCCGCTGAATTTATTTTATTGACTAATCTAGCTCTCTTTGAAAGGAATAAAAGAATGTCTGGCAAAAGCCGTCGCGATTTTCTGAAACAATCCGTAGCAGCTGGAGCGGTAGCTACGGGACTTTCAACATCAACAGCAACTGCAGGACCTAAAAATATTTTATCAGAAGACAGAATGGGGGTTCTGGTCGATACTACCGTCTGTGTTGGATGTAGAAATTGTGAATGGGCTTGCAAAGATGCCCACAATTTACCTGTCGGCAATTTAGCTTCGTACGAAGATAGAAAAATTTTGGAAACTAAAAGAAGACCTGATCATACTGCGCTCACTGTTATCAATGAATACCCTCATGGCAAAAATTCAAATCTACCTATCAATGTAAAGATACAGTGTATGCATTGCGATCGCCCGGCTTGTGTTTCTGCCTGCATCGTTGGTGCTTTCTCTAAAGAAGAAAACGGATCGGTTATCTGGGATACAGAAATGTGTATTGGTTGTCGTTACTGCATGGCTGCCTGTCCGTACCAGATTCCGGCGTTTGAGTATGATAAAGCAATTAATCCATTAATCATGAAATGCGATTTTTGTTTCAACAGAACAAAAGAGGGAAATCTTCCCGGCTGTGTGAACATCTGCCCGGTTGAGGCACTTACTTATGGCCCGAGGAGCGAACTGATTAAAATTGCACGAAACCGTATCAAAAAGGAACCGCATAGATATATCGATCATATTTTTGGCGAATATGAGGTTGGAGGTAGTTCGTGGATGTACCTGGGTTCAACAGATTTTAAAGAACTTGATTTTCCTCGGCTTGGAAAAAATCCCGCTCCCGGTGTTTCTGAATCCATCCAACATGGAATTTTTGCATACTTCATTCCCCCTGTTTCTCTGTACGCACTGCTGGGCGGAATCATGTGGATTACAAAACGTCGTAAAGAATTAGAGGAGGAGGGAAAAATATGAGTCACGAATTAGTTAAACCAGTTCAGATAAAACAAAAATTTTTTACACCCGGTGTTTATGGACTCATTATAATCGCACTAAACGGTTTAGTTTTTCTGGCGGGAAGATTTATTTTCGGTATAGGCGCGGTTACAAATTTAAATAATCAATATCCCTGGGGACTATGGATTGGTGTTGATGTTGCTGCCGGAGTTGCGCTTGCTGCCGGCGGTTTTACAACTGCGGCTTTTGGTCATGTGATGCACAAAGAAGAATATCATGCCATTGTCCGCCCGGCATTGTTGACCGCTATGCTTGGCTACACTTTCGTTGCTATCGGAGTTTTTGTCGATATCGGAAGATGGTACTTTATATGGCATCCGTTGATTATGTGGAACGGAAATTCTGCTTTGTTCGAAGTTGGTATCTGCGTTATGATTTATATGACTGTTCTGTACATCGAGTTTCTTCCCATTGTTACTGAACGATTTATTGGAAAAGTAAATCTACCCGGATTACTCTCTCCATTGAATAAACCGGCAGATAAAATATTGAGATTATTAGACCGCGGACTTTCTAAAACCATGTTCATCTTTATTATCGCGGGAGTTGTTCTCTCGACACTTCATCAATCGTCACTGGGTACATTAATGGTAATAGCAGGACCCAAAATGCATCCATTATGGCAAACACCTATCTTACCGCTCCTGTTTTTATTATCTGCGATAAGCGTCGGTTTTCCGATGGTGATATTTGAATCATTAATGGCATCACGCTCGCTTAAGTTAAAACCTGAAATGCATGTTCTCTCAAGATTAGGTTCAATGATAGCACCCTTGCTTGGAATTTATCTTGCTTTTAAAATTGGTGATATGTTCATCAGAGAAACATTCGTTTATTTAAGTGAATTTACGACTGCGAGTATAATGTTTTCAATTGAACTTCTCTTAGGAGTAATTATCCCGTTGAGAATGTTCTTATCTCCAAAAGTTTTGAAATCACCTCCTCTTCTTTTCACGGCATCAGCACTTGTTGTATTTGGAGTATTGTTAAACAGAATAAATAATTTTGTTGTTGCATACACTCCTCCTTATTCAACAGGGTCGTATTTTCCATCAATCGGTGAAATTTCTGTCACGATAGGATTTGTAGCAATGTTGGTCCTTGCATATAGATTTATTGTCATCAATTTCCCCGTAATAAGCATGCCCGATAAACAATCTATCCAACATAATAAATATACGATCAGAGGATTTGAAAAATGAAAAACTTTTTGATTGTTTTATCGATTTTATTTTTTGTAATTGAATCCGACGCTCAACAGAGCCCCGGCAAAAACCACGCGAAACTGCACATTAATTGTGTATCATGTCACACATGTGGTCTTCCGACCAAAGATGATCCTTGCTGGGTAGCTTGTCCTCGCGAAAAAATGATTACGGTTTATCTCAAACCCGAGCAAACCGATGAACTTGTTGTGATCGATCAGGGAAGCGAAAGATATGGCCCGGTTTATTTTTCACACAAGATACACGCACAAATGTCGGGGATGGTTGGCGGTTGCGGGAATTGTCATCATTATAACACGCTTGAGCAAATATTAAAATGTAGTAGTTGCCATGCATCGTCCAGACAAAGAGAAAACATCGGCATTCCTGATTTGAAAGCTGCTTATCACAGGCAGTGCATGGAT
Source organism: Ignavibacteriales bacterium (assembly GCA_016214905.1). NCBI lineage: Bacteria > Pseudomonadati > Ignavibacteriota > Ignavibacteria > Ignavibacteriales > Ignavibacteriales bacterium. Next base: position 93,179 of record JACRMQ010000005.1, read on the forward strand.
TGCCATCGTGAATGGAGTCACGAGACAGGTTGCACCACATGCCACGCTCCGATAAACAATTTAAAAGTATCGGAAAAAACAGTTTTAGAAAAACAATTGAAAGGTAAAGATCATCCACCGGTCACCGAACCGACAAAAATTGTGTACGAAACTGACTTTGAACCTGGAAAGCTGGTTACGTTCTATCATGATGATCATGTAAATAATTTTAAAATAAAATGCAATAAATGTCATGCTCAGGAAAGCTGTACCAGATGTCACGATGTGAATAATGTATCGAGTGATAAATTATTATTAGTAAAAGAAAAGAAATCATTAGAAGAACATCATAAAAAATGTTTCACTTGTCACAAAGAGAACGATTGTACTAAATGTCATCTCGATAGACCACTTGAGCCGTTTAATCATAAACAGAGAACCGGGTGGGCACTTAATAAACCTCATTCGAACCTTCCCTGTGTAAGTTGTCATGGATCAAAGCAACCATATCAAATACTCGACAATCAATGCACGAGCTGCCACAAGGGCTGGAAAAAGGAAACTTTTAAGCATTCGGTAACAGGTCTGCGGCTTGACGAGATCCACTCAGAGCTTGTTTGCGTAGATTGTCATGTTGGGAATGATTATTCTGTAAAACCCGACTGCAAAAGTTGCCACGAAAACTTTGCATATCCAAAACAAAAACCTGGAAAGTTGGTCAGCAAATAATTAATTTTTTAATTGAATAATAATCTTGAAATATGCTTTTTAACAAGATCGGTTTTCGATTAATATTTGCAGTTGCTCTTACTTCGCTTGTAATCATAGGCGTTTTTGCATACTTTAATATTAAATCGCAAACCGGCAGTTTAATATCCGAAGTTGAACGTCATGCCAACCAGTTAGGTGAAACCGTTATCGCAAGCACGCGGTTCGATATGATGCTGAATCAAAGAGATAGAATTCAGGAAACCATCAATTCAATCGGTAAACAACCTCAAATCAGGGATGTCAGAATCATAAATAAAGTCGGTAAAATTATTTATTCATCTGATTCAAAAAATATAAATAAGATGGTAGATAAACGAGCTGAAAGTTGCTACGCATGCCACTCCGAAGACCGTCCTCTTGAGCAAATTTCGATCACGGAACGGACAAGAATATTTAAAGAGCATCCGGAGTTCAACCGAATTCTCGGAATAATCACCCCGATATACAATGAAAATTCATGCTGGCAAGCCGAATGTCATGCTCATCCTAAAAATCAAAAAGTTCTCGGCGTCCTCGATGTTTCAATTTCACTCGCGGAGGTTGATAAAACAATTGTTATAAGGGAATGGGAAATTGTAGTATTTGCTATCATCGCAATAATAGCCGTTGGATTATTGATCGCTTTCTTTGTGCGACGCTGGGTGTCTAATCCTGTGAATGATTTATTAAATGCAACTCAACAGGTCAGCCAGGGTAATTTGAATTATGCCATTAAAGATCTCAGTAACGATGAAATAGGAAAGCTTGGTACCTCATTTAATAATATGACAAAGAAATTGGCAGAAGCACGGATGCAGCTTTTCCAATCGGACAAAATGGCTTCACTCGGACGACTTGCCGCAGGAGTTGCGCATGAAATAAATAACCCTCTGACCGGAGTCCTCACTTACAGCAGCTTTCTCTTAAAAAGGACAAAGGATAATCCTGAATTCCAGGATGATCTCAACATTATTGTGAGAGAAACTTTACGAAGCCGTGAAATCGTAAAAAGCTTATTGGATTTTTCGCGTCAATCGGTTCCCAGGAAAAGCAACGCTAATTTAAATGACATCATCGATAAGGCGATCAGTGTTATTGAGCGTCAATTATCTTTAAAAAAGATAAAAATCATCAAGCAATCCGAAGTTAATCTTCCCCCGATTACTGTCGATTCAAACCAAATCCAGCAAGTATTTATTAACCTTTTTGTAAATGCATCGGATGCGATAGGTAACAACGGCGGTACAATAACAACTTCAATAAAGCAAATATCGCTTTCACCTTTTGGAATTGCTCAGATAAAAAAAGCGACATGTCTTAAGCGACACAGTTTGATTGATAATGAATTTAAGATCGATGGACTACCGGCATTGAAAGTTAAGGTTGTTGCAGACGGTAAAGGAGGAATAATTCATCTCGATCCTGTTTATGGAAAACATCGCAATCAATATTATCCCGGCATCAAAATAAATAAAGACACAAAATTCATATGTCCCGACTGCGATAATTCACTTGTTCAGCAAGATAAAATATGTCCCAAGTGTGGCTCACCGATCCTTGCATTTGAAATAAGTGGACAAGGATTTTACGAAGTATGCGCCTCCGAAAACAGTGATTGGGAAAGATGGGATTTTGTTGATTCTTCCGGTTTAAAAGAGTATATAGAAATAAGAATCAGCGACACAGGTTGCGGAATCAGTAAAGACGATCTTCCAAAAATATTCGAACCGTTCTTCTCGACCAAAGGACAAAAGGGTACCGGCCTCGGTTTGGCTGTGATTTGGGGAATAATCGATAATCATAACGGAACTATTAACGTTGAGAGCGAAGAAGATAATGGAACTACTTTTATCATCCGGCTTCCGCTCATTCAATAAATCTTATTTCGGATTATGAATACACCATCGAATATATTAGTCGTTGATGATGAGAAAGTAATCATAGATGGAGTAGTAAAAATTTGTTCGCTGGAAAATTATACTATCGATTTTGCTTCAGATGTAACAACTGCAATTGAGAAGATTTCAAAAAAATATTACTCAATCATCATCTGCGATATTATGATGCCAGATGGTGACGGCTTCCAGATATTGAACGAACTCCAAAAGCAAAACATCGACAGTGCTTTAATAATGATGACTGGTTATTCAACAGTTGAGAATGCTGTTAATTCACTTTACAAGGGCGCAATAGATTTTATTCCTAAACCGTTTACAGTAGACGAGTTGCTGAGTTCAATCTATCGCGCAAACAAATTTCAACAAATTAAAAAAAACCAAGTAAAACCCAACAAAGATAATCAGAAAGTTGAATTGTTTTACGTCGAATGTCCGACCAAATATTATCGTCTTGGCAATTCAAGCTGGTTGTTCGAAGAAAGAGACGGCTCGGTTTTGATAGGTGTTTGCGATTTTTTTCTCGCAACGATTGATTCAGTAACAGAAATTGAATTTCTTAATCCTGAGGATGAAATAGTACAAGGCATCTGTTGTCTCACGATCAAATCGAAAGATAGCAGAGTGCATAAAATTCATTCTCCTGTTTCAGGCAGAATAATCGATGTAAATAAAAATTTAAAATTGATTTCCAACCTGATTGAAAAAGACCCTTACTTTGAAGGATGGGTATATCGCGTTATACCCAACGATCTTGGTTATGAAATTAAAAATTTAGTACCTTGCAGTTCAGATAGAATGTAGGTTTGAACATAATATAAGTTTAATAAATTATTTTTTATTTAGGAGATAAGTCATGGCATTATTCATACTCGCAATAATTTTATTCATCATAGCAGATATCTTAATTCGGGCGATCAGCAAGAACTTGCATGAAAAGAAGTTGAAAAAAGAACGTGAAATCGTTCTACATGAAAGCCTCAGATTAGATTTTACCGGTGAGGCAAAAACTTTGAAACGAGCTGAAGTGCAAAACCCGAAAGCCAAAATTTTGTGTGTTGACGATGAGGAAGTTATTCTCGGTAGCTTCAGAAAAATTCTTGTGCTCGATGGTTACTCGATAGATACTGTTGAAACCGGACAAGAAGCGCTTGGATTAATACAGAAACATCATTATGATTTTGTATTTACTGATCTTAAAATGCCGATGATGGATGGAGTTGAAGTGACAAAATCAGTAAAACACCTGCGCCCCGATATCGATGTTATCATAATTACCGGATACGCATCTGTGGAAACCGCGGTTGAGACAATGAAATACGGAGCGATGGATTATGTACAAAAGCCGTTCACGGAAGACGAACTCCTGGCATTCGTAAAGAAAATCTTAATCAAAAGACAAGATAAAATTCAAAAACAACTCAAACCAAATGTTCATATCACCCATCTTCCGGCTACGCACGATTTTATTAAAGGTGAGTTTTCAATCCCCGGTGGTGTTTTCATAGCGAAGAATCATACCTGGTTTAGCATTAATCAGGAAGGAATAGCCAAAATCGGTATGGATGATTTTGCAAAAAAACTGATTGGGAAGATAGATTCAATCGAATTTCCGAATCTCGGGATGAATATAAAAGCAGGGCAGCCGCTATTTACTGTAAAACAAGGAAGCAGAAGTGTAACATTTAATTCTCCAATCACGGGGAAAGTATCACGGGTCAATACGGCTTTGCTGAAAAATCTTGTGGCATTAGAGATTACAGCATATGAAAGTAATTGGATCTGCTCTCTTGATACCGATCAGATAGATAACGAAATTATGGGTATGTCGATTGGTAAATCTGCGGTATCACTGTTCCAAAATGATATTGAAAAGTGCAAAACTTTATTGAAAGAATTAATAAAATCTGAAAAACGAGAAAGCGAATATACTGGTGAAGGACAGATTTACATCGGACAACTTGAAGAACTACCAGATGCAAACTGGCAAAAAGTAGTTGCCGAATTTTTTATCAGGTAAGGAGTTTGCAAAAATAATTATACAGATAAACTTAACGCTTTTCCACCTGTGAGTTGAACGATTTCCAGCCGTATAATAATCATACGGCTGGTTAAAATATTTAATTGAAGGATGATTGATGTATGATCGGTGATTTGTTTCTATAAAAACATACAATTTATATTTCCTTTCTCAGTCGTAAGTTTTTTCAATACATTTCTCAATCTTTTCTTGGCTTATCTCATTGAGTCAATTTCAATACTGCGAAATTGTTCTCCTTCGATTTCAGAAATGAGAAATTTAGGTCTGAAATTATCATTCAATCCCACAAATTTAATGATTATTCGATATATCTCTGGAACGATTATTGCAATATTCTGAGCCAATCAAATCATAAAAACTTCACATAACACTACAAGATTTAACAGATATGAAACAAAATCGAACGATGGTCACAATTGATGGTAATGAAGCGGCCGCATTTGTCGCGCACAAAACAAACGAAGTAATCGCTATATACCCAATCACACCCTCATCACCAATGGGCGAATGGTCCGATGAATGGTCCGCTCTCGGAAAACGAAATTTGTGGGGAACTATACCTCAAGTAATCGAGATGCAAAGCGAAGGTGGGGCTGCCGGCGCCGTTCACGGTGCTCTTCAAGCGGGTGCCCTCACAACTACGTTCACATCGTCACAGGGATTATTATTGATGATTCCGAATATGTTCAAGATTGCCGGCGAGCTAACATCGACAGTGTTTCATATCGCGGCACGAACAGTTGCAACTCACGCACTTTCAATTTTTGGAGAACACAGTGATGTTATGGCTGTGCGATCAACCGGCTGGGCGATGTTATCATCTAATTCACTTCAAGAAATAATGGACTTCGCATTAATCGCCCAGGCAGCAACTCTGGAATCGCGTGTCCCGTTCATTCATTTCTTCGATGGTTTTCGATCCTCACACGAAGTAATGAAGATAGAAGAACTGACCGACGATGATATGCGCGCGATGCTGAGCGACGAACTTATTCGCGCTCATCGTGCAAGAGCTATGTCTCCGGATAAACCTATTTTACGTGGCACCGCTCAAAATCCAGATGTTTATTATCAGGCGAGAGAAACAGTCAATCCATTTTATACTGCTTGCCCCGAAATCGTAGAAAAGGCAATGCGAAAGTTTGAACAATTGGTTGGTCGGAAATATGAATTATTCCAGTACTTCGGTGATCAAGATGCGGATCGGGTTATCATAATGATGGGCTCGGGCGCGGAAGCGGCACACGAAACGGTGGAATATCTTAATAAAAACGGAGAAAAAATAGGACTGCTGAAGGTTCGTTTATATCGACCTTTCTCTGCGGAACATTTCATAAAGGCATTACCGAAATCTATTAAAAACATCGCAGTGTTAGATCGCACAAAAGAACCGGGTGCAACGGGTGAACCGCTTTATCAGGATGTTATAACTACAATGAGCGAGGCGTTCATAAACAACGCTTTACCATTCGCATATCCAAAAATAATCGGCGGCAGATACGGTCTTTCATCCAAAGAATTTACACCTGCAATGGTTAAAGCCATATTCGATGAAATGAAAAAATCACAACCTAAAAATCATTTCAATATCGGAATCAACGATGATGTCACAAAAACAAGTTTAGATTACGACCCTTCATTCACAACCGAATCTGATGATGTGGTAAGGGCGATCTTCTTCGGGCTTGGCGCGGATGGTACAGTTGGCGCCAATAAAAATTCAATTAAAATTATAGGTGAAGATACAGATTTTTATGCACAGGGATATTTCGTATACGATTCGAAAAAATCCGGTTCTACAACAACATCACATTTACGTTTCGGACCGCGTCCGATTCATTCAACATATTTAATCGATAAAGCAAGTTTCATCGCATGCCATCAATGGTTCTTCCTTGAAAAATATGATGTGCTCAAATCAGCTATTAACGGCAGCACATTTCTTTTAAATAGTTTGTACGGACCGAACGAAGTGTGGGATAAACTTCCACGGCACATACAAAAACAAATCATCGATAAAAAAATCAAGCTTTACGTGATAGACGCATACAACGTAGGTCGTCAAACCGGAATGGGAACTCGCATCAACACAATCATGCAAACCTGTTTCTTTGCCATTTCGGGTGTGCTACCCAAAGATGATGCAATAGCGGCAATCAAACATTCGATAGAGAAAACTTATGGTAAAAAAGGAGCTGATATTGTATCTCAGAATTTCGAGGCGGTGGATAAAACACTCGCAAATCTGTTTGAAGTGAAGGTACCGGATAAAGTTACAAGTAATATTGAAATGCCGCCAATCGTTTCACCTCAAGCCCCCGATTACGTTAAAAATGTTCTGGGGAAAATAGTAGCAGGAAACGGTGATGAACTCCCGGTCAGCGCGTTGCCGTTGGACGGAACTTTCCCCACGGCTACGGCTCAATGGGAAAAGAGAAATATCGCGCTGGAAATTCCGGTTTGGGAATCGGAGATTTGCATCCAGTGCAACAAATGCGTAATGGTATGTCCGCACGCGGCTATCCGCGCAAAAGTTTATGAACCAAAATTCCTCGATAATGCTCCTGCCACTTTCAAGTCGATTGATTTTAAAGGTACAGAATACAAGGGAATGAAGTATACAATACAAATAGCCCCGGAAGATTGCACAGAATGTGGTCTTTGCGTAGATATTTGCCCAGCAAAGAGCAAATCGGAAACAAAGGTAAAAGCGATTAACATGAAACCGCAACCGCCTATCCGTGAATCCGAGAGGTTAAACTACGATTTCTTTTTGAATATTCCTGATATAGACCGAAGAACTGTTAAGGTGGATACGATAAAAGGTTCACAATTTTTAAGACCGTTATTTGAATATTCAGGCGCGTGTGCCGGGTGCGGAGAAACACCATACGTAAAATTAGTGACGCAATTATTTGGCGACAGAACCATCATAGCAAACGCGACCGGTTGTTCTTCGATCTACGGCGGTAATTTACCAACCACTCCATACTGTGTCGATCATAACGGTCGTGGACCGACCTGGTCAAATTCACTTTTCGAAGATAATGCGGAGTTTGGTCTTGGAATGCGTCTGACTATTGATAAACATACCGAGATGGCAAAAGAATTAGTTGAGAAATTAAAATCCCAGATCGGTGAATCGCTTGCAAACGAATTATTAAGTGCCGACCAAAAAGATGAAGCAGGCATTTATTCGCAGCGTGAAAGAGTGAAGATTCTTAAAGATAAATTAAAGACCATCTCTTCACCCGACGCGAAAAGCTTGATAAGTCTTAGTGATAATCTTGTAAAACGCAGCGTGTGGATATTTGGGGGTGATGGTTGGGCTTATGATATCGGGTACGGTGGATTAGATCATGTAATTGCCACAGGCAAAAATGTAAACATTCTTGTCATGGATACCGAAGTGTATTCAAACACCGGCGGGCAAATGTCGAAAGCAACATCACGCTCGGCGATCGCAAAATTTGCGGCAAGCGGCAAATCGACTGCGAAAAAAGATTTAGGATTATTAGCTATGGGATACGGTAATGTGTATGTGGCAGCTGTTGCCATGGGCGCTAATGATTTACAAACTCTTCGAGCTTTCATCGAGGCAGAAGCATACGACGGACCATCAATCATCATAGCATATAGTCATTGCATCGCGCATGGTATTAACATGGCTCGTGGAATGCAGAACCAAAAACTTGCGGTAGAAACCGGTTATTTCCCGCTTTACCGGTATAATCCGATGTTGGCCCTTGAAGGAAAAAATCCATTCAAACTCGATTCTAAAGCTCCCAGCCGAAAGTTGAAAGAATTTACAGATCTGGAAACTCGATTTAAAATGCTCGAAAAAAGTTACCCCGAGAGGGCGAAAGAATTAAGCGTTCTCTCTCAACGCGATGTCGAAACTCGCTGGAAAATGTATGAACACCTCGCGCGTGACAAAGATGGTTCTACTCAAAAATAAATTCATCTCAAATTATATCATAATTTTTTAGATTGAAGGAATGGAAACAAAAATGGATTTGACGACCAAATACTTAGGAATAAAATTAAAAAACCCGATAGTTCCATCGGCATCACCGCTATCCTATTCACTTGACAGCATGAAACAACTCGAAGACGCAGGCGCTTCGGCAATAGTGATGTACTCACTTTTTGAAGAACAAATTGCTCACGAGCGATCTGAACTTCTACATTATTTATCGCATGGCACCGATAGTTATGCGGAAGCTTTGTCTTACTTTCCGGAGGTTCAGCATTACAACAGCGGACCTGATGAATATCTTAATAACATCCGAAACGCAAAAAAATCTCTCGATATTCCTATCATCGGCAGTTTAAACGGGGTATCGGTTGGTGGTTGGATCGAGTACGCAAAAAAAATTCAGGATGCCGGTGCCGATGCGTTAGAACTGAACATCTATTACATCCCAACGAATCCGGATGTCTCCTCATCAGAACTCGAGAATAAATATTTAGAAGTAGCCAAGACGGTAAAGAAAAGTGTTACAATCCCGGTGGCAGTAAAATTAAGTGCTTTCTTTACGACTATGGCAAATATGGCTCGGAAATTTGACGATATCGGAATCGACGGTTTGGTTCTCTTCAATCGTTTTTATCAACCCGATATTGACCTTGAGTCGCTGGAGATAGAACCGAATATTATCTTAAGTACTCCGCAAGCATTGCGATTGCCGATGCGTTGGATTGCAATATTGCACGGAAGAATTAGGGCTAACCTCGCTGCATCAAGCGGAATTCATACGAGTGATGATGTATTGAAGATGTTGATGGCCGGAGCCGATGTCACGATGATGTGTTCTTCACTTCTTAAACACGGACCGGAACATATCAAGAAAACTCTTTCAGAAGTCGAGAAATGGATGAGTGAACATGAGTATGTTTCTGTTCAACAACTAAAAGGAAGCATGAGTCAAAAATCTGTTGCTGATCCTGCTGCTTTTGAGAGAGCTAATTATATGAAATCTCTGCATAGTTATAAATAGCCATATTTGATTATTATTCACAATATTATTAATTTAAGACTAATTACTCCGATATATTAAGATGAGCATTATATTTAGCAGACAGTGTGAATATGCGCTTCAAGCCGTCCTATTTCTGGCATTGAAACCACAAAAAGAATTGACTTCAATCAGGGAGTTAACCAAGCGAATCGATATACCGTACCATTTCGTTGCGAAAATTCTCCAGGACCTTACCCGTAAAGGATTATTAGTTTCGCATAAGGGTCCTGCCGGTGGATTTGGTTTAGCCCTCCCCGCAAAAAATATTACCATACTCCAGATCGTTGAAGCCATCGATGGACTTTCATTCATGAATAATTGTGTGTTTGGATTTCCTGATTGTAGTCATAACGATCGCTGTGCGGTGCATGATCATTGGGAAAAAATCCGTGAACAAATTCACGATATGCTCGCCTCAAAAAATATTCTTGAGTTGACTGAAATTAATAAAAAACCGCAATACAATTTGATTGCATAAATATAAGACCTTTTTTTAAACAGTATTCAGACCAATTACTCTGATATTATCTCCGATAAAATTACCGATGGAACTTCAAAGAACAAATACAAACGGCTCTGATGGATCGTCTGCAGAGAATCTTATACACACTAATTTATTACGTATAAAAAATATTCCACCAGAGTTGAGAAAAACAAAATACGATTTTAAGAATGACAAATCCTTTATTACAAGAATCATTCAGCGGTTAAAAACTGATTCACAATTCCTAAGATCCGTAATCCAAATAATATTTCTTCTCCTCTGCATTTGGATCGGAATTGAATTTTACCTCTTCATGAAATGGGGATCAAGCGGCGGTCAATCGTTATTTCATGAACGTCCGCCGGGAGTTGAGGGATTTTTACCGATCAGTGCTCTGATGAGCTTGAAATACTGGCTTCAAACCGGGATAATCAATAATATCCATCCTTCTGGATTATTCATATTCATCGCAATTATCGCCGGCGGTTTATTGCTTAAAAAAAGTTTTTGCGGTTGGCTTTGTCCTGTTGGAACGATAAGCGAAAGCTTATGGATGCTGGGAAGAAAAATATTCGGAAAAAATTTAAACTTGAATCGCTGGCTCGATTATCCATTGCGTTCAATAAAATATTTCCTTCTCTTCTTCTTCGTATACTCGATCTGGCAAATGGATACATCTTCGCTATTCGAATTTATCAATAGCCCATACAATAAAGTTGCCGACATCAAAATGTTTCTATTTTTTTCTAACATCACATCGTTCGCGCTCTGGACAATTATAATATTAATGATGTTTTCTCTTTTCATCCAAAATTTCTGGTGCCGTTATTTATGTCCATACGGTGCATTGCTTGGCGCCATAAGCTGGTTGAGTCCGACAAAGATAACCCGAAACAAAACTACTTGTATCGATTGTGAGCTTTGCACCAAAGCATGTCCATCTAACATAAAAGTGCATAAAGTCAAAAAGGTTTGGAGTGATGAGTGTATGAATTGTCTCGCCTGTGTTCAGGCTTGCCCGGTTAAAAACACACTTGATATCCGCACGCCGATTACTAAAACACGTGTCCCGAATTTAATTTTCGGGATCCTGATTATCGGCGTTTTTATCGCAATCACCGGACTTGCAATGATTACCGATCACTGGCATAATCAAATTTCGAAGGATGAATATCTAAAAAGATTTAAAGAACTCGAAACTCCACTTTATCAACACAATCAAGGTCAAGTGCCTAAGTACGGACCAAATGATTGAATAATTTAAAACTTAAAAGATTGAAAGAACTCTGATGGTAAAACGAAAAATAATAAAAATTGATGAAACATTGTGCGACGGATGCGGTGAATGTATCACCTCTTGCCCGGAGGGAGCATTACAAATTATTGATGGCAAAGCAAGGGTTGTGAAAGAAAGCTTTTGCGATGGATTCGGTGCCTGCATAGGTGAATGTCCGGTTGGCGCATTATCAATTATAGAAGCCGAAACAGATGAATATGACGAAAACGGGGTAATTGATCATATCAAGAAACATTCACCCGAAAAATTAGACAAGCACATTGAGCATCTTAGTTTACATCGCGATAAATTGCATTCAGCAAACTCTAACCATCAACATCATCATTCCGGCTGTCCGTCAAGTCGAACTATGGTATTTGAGAAACCAGGCAACACACAACCGAGCAACAACGTTGAATCTCAACTTCGGCAGTGGCCCATACAACTTCATCTGGTTTCACCGAATGCCACATACTTCAGAAATGCAGACATCGCATTTGTAGCCGATTGTATACCGTTTGCTTACGGAAACTTCCACAATGATTATCTTGTAAAATATCCGATAGCGATTGGATGCCCTAAACTTGACGATACTCGTTTGTATTTCGAAAAAATAAAACAGATAATAGAACAATCGAATCCTCGTAGTATCAAGATTTTAATAATGGAAGTTCCCTGTTGCTCGGGATTGTTGCAAACGACAAAGCAGGCGATTCTCGCCGCCCGGGCTGATATTCCTGTAGAAGTTACTGTAATTGGAATCAACGGAAAGATTCTTGGATCTCGCGAGTTTGATGTATATTGATCTGTATGAAAACGATTGAACAATTTTACGATAATTTAGCACCTTCGTACGATGGAATGACATCGTTTGATGAGCGTTTTAGAAAAGAGAAAAAACATTTTAAATCGATTATTCGAAAATATAAAATCTCATCCGCGCTCGATGCAGGTGCAGGCACGGGGTTCCATGCATTGTTGCTCTCGTCACTCGGTGTCGAGGTCACGGCGATCGATTTATCCTCGAAGATGCTCATGCAAGCCAGGAAACACTCGCGCGAAATGAATCTTAAGATTAAAACCGTTCAAACCGATTTTCTTTCTGTTCCTAAATTAATCGAGGATAAATTTGATGCGGTTTTCTGCTTAGGTAACTCATTACCTCACCTCCCGCCTAAGTTGCTCCTTAAAGCATTTAAAACGTTTTACAAAATGTTGCATCCCCATGGTATAATAGTTACTCAGACACTGAATTACAATCGGATATTGCATAAAGGTGAAAACATACAGAATATCAGGCATTCCGATAAACTCACCACTATCCGTTATTACGATTTTTATAAAAAAATATTCCGTTTTAATGTATTAACAATTCAACATCCAATTAATAGGCCATCATCGCACATATTTCAATCAATTATTCATTATCCTATTTATCATGAGAGTATTAAGGATCTCGTAACCGAAGCCGGCTACACGAAACTGCAAACTTATGGTGGAATCGATCTGACGGAATATCGCGCTGAGAATTCGCGGGATATCGTATTAATCGCAGAAAAATCTTAACTGCGAGAATGTTAAAAATGAATATTATTATTTTAAGCCGGAATACAATTACGTTTGAATATTTCAAAATATATTATAAATTACTTTCATTAATTAACTAAATAGTGAGGAATCCATGAAACCTATCTACAAAATCGTTGTTTTTATTATTGGTAATCTTCTTATTCTCTCGACGTTATTTTCTCAATCTTGCGTTGAATGTCATAAAAATATAACTCCAAACATAGTTACCGACTGGCAGTTAAGCAAGCACAGCGGTAACGGTGTTGAATGCTCAACTTGCCACGGAGATAGACACACAACCGCGCAGGATGTTTCGAATGTTCAAATTCCAACTCCCGAAACATGCGGGCAATGTCATGAAGAACGTGTCGCACAGTATAAAAAAGGGAAGCATGCTGTTGCGTGGGCTGCTATGAAAGCTATGCCGACAGCACATTTTCAACCGATGGCTATGATGGAAGGAATGAAAGGATGCGGCGGATGTCATAAGATCGGGATGAAGTCGGAAGCAGAGATCAAAGAATTAAAAAAGGACGGTGCCGGATTCGGAGTCGCTTCGTGCGACGCATGCCATACCCGTCACACATTTTCCAAAAAAGAGGCTCAACAACCTCAAGCATGTCAAACATGTCATATGGGTTTCGACCATCCTCAGTGGGAAATGTATTCCGCCTCGAAGCACGGTGTCAGAAATTCATTGAAACAAAACAACATTCTTCCTGCGAATACTGCCGCTCCCACTTGCCAAACTTGTCATATGCAGGAGGGGAATCACGAAGTCAGAACGGCATGGGGATTTCTTGCAGTACGATTACCATTACCGGAAGACAAACAATGGGCAGCCGATCGTGTTACGATATTGCAAGGGCTTGGTGTGTTAGATCCGGCAGGTAAACCGACAGGTCGCCTCGATGTGGTTAAAGCCGCAGACGTAGCCCGGCTTGATCAGGAGAGCTGGCAGAAGGAGCGCGACAAAATGACCAAGACATGCAATCAATGCCACTCTGCGAATTTCGCTAAAGGTGAGTTGGAAAAGGGTGACAACATGATAAAAGAAGCAGATCGTCTGATGGCTGAAGCAATCCGCACTGTTGCTGCATTATATAAAGATGGTTATCTCAAGAAACCGAAAAATTATTCAAGTGATTTTCCAGACCTTCTTACATTTCATGATGCGCCTACAACTATAGAGCAAAAACTATTCGTCATGTTCCTCGAACATCGCATGCGCGCGTTCCAAGGAACATTCCATGCAAATCCTGATTATGCGCTATGGTATGGATGGAGCGAAATGCAACGCGATCTTACAGAAATAAAAACGATCGCTGCTGAGATGAGAAGTAAACGTAAAAAATAATCTCGTATTTAAATAATTTATAAAAAACCCCGATCGAATAAGTTGATCGGGTTTTTTTTATTAGGAGTAAAATAGTATCTCCAAGAATATAAATATTGATGATTTTACACCATGGAAGAATAAAATTATTTTGATAAAATATTAACGGTAAAGTAAAAGTTGTTTCAGCGTCCAAACTTCATTCTCACGCTGAGCAAGTGAACGCTGTAAGCGGTCTATTTTCTTCAGTAAAACCGTTTCAGGAATATTTTTATCCGATTTTTGAAAAGATCGAAAAATATTCGGTTGAGTTACAGACTTATGTTCACCTTTGTATATATTCTTTTTAACCATAACACCCTCCAATTAAATTAGCTTTAACATCCGTAAGTTTTGCTGTAATCGAATAATGAATAGATAAGCATTCCTGAACAGGAACTGATAAATGATCGAAATTGAGCGATGGCACCACTAATTCGGTCGGGATTATCGTCTCGCGCGCCGCATAAGTTCAGGAATTCTGTCTATGTCGATCACGAGATCTTCTTTGATTAAAGATAAGAAGTAGTTGTTTGAAAGTCAACGAAAATTATTTGCGAGCATAATACCCGCACATGATTTTTCCAAGTGCGATAGATAGCATTTTAGCATCGCTTTTATCGGCTCTTGACGGAATTAAAATCGGTATTTTTCCCCCAATAATCACATGTGCCAACCGGTAACCCGCAAAATAAGTTGTACTTTTTGCAAAAATGTTAGCTGATTCAATATTAGGAAGAACCAAAATTTCAGCGTTTCCGGCAACCCGGGATCCAATTTTCTTTTCCCCTGCGGCATCCGAAGAAATAGCATTATCCAAAGCGAGTGGACCTTCAACGAGACATCCTTTAATTTGACCTCTTTCGTTCATCTTAGCAATCATTGCCGCATCTACCGTTGATTGGAGGTTCGGGTTGACAAATTCAGAAGCGGATAGCATGGCAACTTTTGGGGTTGTATTCCCGAGGGCGTGCGCCACCTCTACCGCGTTATTCACCAATTCTATTTTTTCTTTCAAATTGGGAGCAAGCGTTAAACCGCCATCGGTGATCATAATTAATTTATTTTCGGTTCGCTTCGGATATTCAAAAATGAATACGTCCGAAAGCAAACGTCCCGTTCGTATACCGACATCTTCTGCCAGGAGAACTTTCATCAATGTAGAGGTATCAACACCACCCTTTAAAACGACATCGGCTTTATTACCTTTGATTAGGTCGACGGATACTTTAAGCGCATCTTCAACTTTTGCTTGCTGAATAATTTCAACCCCGGCAGGGATTTTGCCACGAGGAATATTTTTAGAGATAATATCTCTATTGCCAACAAGAATAAAATCGGCTAATTGCTTCTCACACGATTGAACAACAGCTGAAAGGGTTTCTTCGTTATTGGGGAACACAACAACGACTTTTTTATTTTGAATTTGCCGTGCGGCTTCAATCAATTCTTCAAAGTTTTTTATCATGATCAATATTCCTTTGCTTGTTCCTCATTTTTCAATATACGCATACCCGCTTCAGCCAATGCTTGCATTTCATCCTCGCCCGGGAAAATTAACACCTTGCCTATAAACTGCACTCGTTCGATTATCCACGATGTAAGAATATTCGAATACGCGATACCGCCGGATAACACAATCGCATCGATCTTGCCTGCAAGAACTGTTGCCATGGCACCGATTTCTTTCGCGATCTGATATGCCATTGCTTTATACACTTCTTCGGCAAACTCATCGCCTTGAATGATTCGTCTCTCAACTTCTTCGATCGAATTCGTTTTAAGATATGCAATTAAACCACCCTGACCCATAACAAATTTTCGCAATTCGGATTCAGTATATTTTCCCGACATCGCAACGGTTATGAAAGGTTGAAGCGGTAAACCACCGGTGCGCTCCGGTGAAAATGGGCCATCACTCGATGCGTCATTAACATCAATTATCATTCCGTCTCGAACAGGCGCTATTGAAATTCCGCCTCCGAGATGACAAATGATAAACGCTGATTGATTGTAATGAAGATTCAACTCGCTTGCTGCGCGTCTTGCGATAGCGTGTATGTTTAACGCGTGTGAAAGAGGTCGTCTTTTAATTTGAGGATGGCCGGAATAAAAAGCCAACGGTTCAAACTCATCGACTGAAACCGGATCGGCAATAAGTGCCGGGCAAGAAAATCGTTTTGAAATTTCGTGTGCCATAACGCAACCGAGGTTAGATGCGTGCTCACCCTGTAAATTTCCGCGTGCATCATCTATCATCTTCTGATTCACAAAGTATACACCACCCTGAACAGGTTTTAGCAAACCTCCCATTGCAACTACTGCCGAACAACACGTTACATTCTTTTCCACCCATCTATTTATAACTTCCATCCGGAATTGATATTGATCCCATATGGATTTGAAATTTTTCAACTCTTCCGCCGAGTGAACCACTTTATCGGTCTGAAGAATAATCCCGTCAACATAGATCGCTAACTTAGTCGACGTTGATCCGGGATTAATTACCAGAATAGTATAATTTTCTGACATACCCGATCTGATAATCTAAAAAGATATTATTTAACTAATGCAAAAATATTATTTCCCGTTTCGTTTAGAGCTTAAATATTTATGAATAGCTTCTGCGGCAATTTTACCATCACGCATCGCGAGGATGACCGTGGCACCACCACGTGTCAGATCACCGCCGGCAAATATTCCTTCACGACTTGTGAGTTGAACGTCGTTCACTACAATCGTTCCCCATTTGCTGATATTCAGACCATCGGTAGTAGATTGAATGATTGGATTCGGTTTCTGACCAACCGCTTCGATCACCGTTTGAACCGCTATTACAAACTCGGACCCTTTAACAGGTATTGGTTTTCGCCTTCCTGATTCATCCGGCTCGCCTAATTCCATCTTTTGGCACTCAATTCCCCGAACCCAATTATTTTCATCTGCAAGAATGCGGATTGGATTTGTAAGCATCACCAATTCAACACCTTCTCCTTCTGCATGATGAATTTCTTCTTCGCGGGCAGGCATTTCTTTACGCGAACGGCGATAAATCAAATACGCTTTCTTCGCCCCAAGCCGGAGCGCAGTTCTAACGGCATCCATTGCTGTGTTACCACCGCCGATTACAGCAACCTCTGTCCCGATTTTAATAGGTGTATCGTAATCCGGAAATTTATACGCTTTCATTAAATTTACACGCGTGAGGAATTCATTCGCCGAATACACACCGCTCAGATTTTCACCCGGGATTCCCATAAATGTAGGAGTACCGGCGCCGGTGCCGAGAAACATTGCCTCGAATCCCCACTCACTGAATAATTCATCCACTGTTGCAGTTCTACCGACAACAAAATTAGTATATATCTCAACACCTAATTGACGAACTCGATCCATCTCGAGATCAAGGATGGTACGTGGAAGTCGAAATTCTGGGATTCCATATCGTAACACACCGCCAACATCGTGTAATGCTTCAAAGATTGTAACTTTATATCCAAGTTTTGCAAGTTCTGCCGCAGCTGTCAATCCGGATGGACCTGATCCCACTATCGCCACTTTTTGATTTATATGATTTGTTATAACAGGAGACGAAAACAGATTATGAGCAAACTCGAAATCGGCAACAAAGCGTTCTAATTTTCCGATTGCAACCGGTTCATGCTTCTTGCCAAGAGTACAAACAAGTTCGCATTGACTTTCTTGCGGACAAACACGCCCACATATTGATGGTAAATAATTTGCCTCACGGATTTTATTTACCGCACCTATATAATCTTTTTGAAGGATAAGTTGAATAAACGTACGAATATCGATAACTACCGGACATCCTTCGATACATACAGGATTTTTACATTCAAGACATCGTGCCGCTTCTATTAATGCACGTTCCTCATCCAAACCGGCTGAGACTTCAATAAAATTTCTATTTCGTTCTTCGGGAGATTGCTCAATCGACTCTTGGCGTGGAATTTTCATCCTCTCGGAGGGTTTCATAGGATTGACATTATTCATTTTACACCTCCTGCCAATGCATTTATCGAAGGTGTCAGCTTACATCGTTCATCCGCAATCTTTTCCATACTGGTAAAAGTTCTGTTCCTCATTATTAGTTCGTCAAAATCAACAAGATGGGCATCAAATTCCGGTCCGTCAACACACGCAAATTTCATCTTTCCACCTATTGAAACCCGGCACCCGCCGCACATACCTGTGCCATCAACCATAATTGTATTCAAACTGACTAACGTTTTGGTGCCGTAAATTTTTGTCAGGTTCGAAACTGCCTTCATCATCGGCAGTGGTCCGATCGCGTAAACGGCGTGAATATTTTTATTTTTTTCCAGTAAATCTTTCAACGGATCGGTAACTATACCCTTCCGTCCATATGATCCGTCATCAGTCGTTATAAAAATTTCCTTTGATATCTCCGACATTTCTTTTTCAAGAATTATTAAATCTGAAGTACGCGCCCCAACGATGCTGTGGATAACATTACCTGCATCTCTCAAAGTGCGTGCAATAGGATAAACTTCAGCGGTTCCAACACCACCGCCGATACATACGACTTCGCCGTGATTTTCAATCGGAGTCGGTTCTCCTAACGGGCCAACTACATCGAGAATATATTCTCCGGCATTTTTAGTAGCAAGAAGTTTTGTCGTTTTTCCTATCGATTGAACAATCAACGTAATTGTGCCTGCTGAAAGATCACTATCAACGATAGTAATCGGAATACGCTCTCCATTCTCTTCAATCCGCAGCATGACGAAATTGCCGGCTTTACGCTTCCGGGCTATAAATGGCGCGTGAACAATGTATTTTGTCACTGTTGATGATAGATTTTCTTTTGAAACAATACGAAACATTATATCTCCAAATATTTTTGTTGACTAAAAACTACGAAAACTTCTCTTGAATTACAATTTTTAGGAACGGTCTATTCCGGGTTTAACTTTTATTGATAGGTAATGCTCTGGATTTCTTTTCCGAACTGAAGGTATTCATCGGAGGTTAGTAATCGTTTTACCATGGGCAGTATCACATCATTCTCCCTGTTTATATGATTTCGGAAATGTTCCACTACTTGCAATGCGCATTGAAGCAGATCGCGGACGGTGGAACCGTGCGACCGACCGTCTTCGACATCTCTTATCGCATTAATCAATTCATTATAATACTGCCACATCTCGCGCCGCTCATATCGAATTTCATTCGGTGATTCAAACAGATGTTTGTCGAGTAACGGAAACAGATGATGCTCTTCCTTCTCGTAATGCTTTCTCATCTCAGATCCGATATACCTGACCGATTCGGCGATTTGCGCGAAAGCATCCGCAGAAAAACCTTTTTCCTGTATCGACTCGATCGCGGCAGATATTTTTTCCAATTCCTTCAATCCGCGCTCGTGTTCCTCCCGTAAAATTACAAGCGGATCTTGTACACCGGTTGAACTTCGGTTCTGAGCGGAGGCGAATTCGCTTCCGTTGTTTTTATACGACATTCCTAATTTCATCTCTGAATAGTTTTTTATATACTTTCTTGAATATCATAATTATCAATTCGTATGCCAGTAGATAATCGGACCATTTTAAATAAATTGTCTATTTTTATAGATTTAGGGTAAGGAGAATGAATAATGAGTTCGGGCAAATCAACCTCTCCAAATTACTTCTCACTCATGAAAAACATCGCACACTTTCACTCTCACGCGTGAGAACGCCTCCATTCACATCCACAATGATCGGCCTGATTAGTGAATAATGAGTAACTTTTTCGTCGCTACAAGATTCAATCCTGTTAGTCGATAATAATAAACACCCGACGGATAATCGGCTATGTTTTCCCATTTTGCTTCATGAGCACCAATCGAATTAGGTTCATCAACCAGGGTTTTGATTTTCTGACCGAGAATATTATACACAGTCAAATTAACATGCATCTTTGACGGCAATTCATAATTTATCTGCGTATAAGTTCTGCAAGGATTTGGATAATTTTGATAAAGAATGAATCTGTGATTAAATTCCTCGGATACATCTTTCAGTATCCATCCGCCGGGATCTAATTGAACATTCTTGATGATCCGATCAACAGGAAAATAAAATAATTGCTCGGAAGCGTTATTGAATACGGTAACTGTGGTATCCCACCCCGGAGCGGTCAGCTTTATATCGATGGGCATAGTGAATATGCTCGGTTGAACTTCTTGCGGAATCTGCTTCAGAAGAAGTTCAACAACGTAACCGTTTGAAGAATCTTTTAAACTCCAATTTATAGAATAACGCGGATAACCCTCGCCATAAATCCATTCATCGAAGAAATAAGTTAAATCCTTTCCGCTGATTCGTTCACAAATATTTTTAAAATCTTCAGTATTTGCCGTTGAATACTTTAACAGAGGATCATTAGCATAGCTGTAGAGTGATCTGAAAAAGATCGAGTCGCCCAATGTATGGCGCAGCATATGCAGAACAGTTGCTCCTTTAGCATAAACCCTATTACCATCGAATAAATTTCTTACGGTTGTTGTGTCTTGAACATAAAGCGATCCGACGGCAAGCCGTGCGTTGCTTAATTGATTTTGCAAGTAGTTCCAATACGACGACTCTCCATATTTTTTTTCTAAATACAATGCCGTTGAATATTGGGCGAATCCTTCATTAAGCCAAAGATCACTCCACGTCCGACATGTAATCATATCGCCGAACCATTGATGAGCTAATTCGTGTGCGATTGTGTTCTCATTGTAAGTTGTTGTTGAGGTCATCGTTTGATGTTCCATTGCGCCTCCCCTTCCAAAATCGGCGTGTCCGTATTTTTCTTTTATGAACGGATACAATCCGAATAAATCGGAAAATATTTCCAGCATATCAACGGTTATAGGAAGAGCAATTTGTGCATTTACAAATCTTTCCGGAATCACATAATTGAGAACTTCCATCGAGTCTGTGGATGAATAATGATACCAATTCGAAAATTGCATATAGTTCGTAATTGCAATTGAGATAAGATATGAAGCAATCGGGTACCGCTCCTGCCAATGATGAGTTTTTGTTCCATCACCATTATCATTTACAGAAATAAGTTTACCGTTCGAACCGACTTTGAACGAAGAATCACAAGTAACAATTATATCTGCTGAATCTGCTTTATCCGATGGATGATCTTTACAGGGCCACCAATCTCTGGCACCATAAGGTTCACTCAACGACCATACCCAAGGAACACCCGAATGCTGATCGAAAATAAAACTTCCGAAACCGCTGACAGCAGGTATGCCCTGATAAAATATTTCAATTAACAATCCTGTACCGACTTCATATATCGATTCAAGATTTATTTCAACGGAACTTGTCTGCTGCAAAAACGAGCGCTTGGTTCCATTCACTTTCACCGAATCGACATGAAGCGAATTGGTAAGATCGAATTTGATTATCGAGGTGGTATCATCATTACAGACACCCAGTATTCCAACCTCACCGATCAGATGCGGCGGATAAGTCGTTACGGTAAGATTCAATTTATAATAAGTAACATCAAACCATTCACTTGCCACGCTGGATAAATTTGCAGGATTCATTAATTTCTGATACCGCTGTATATCCGACGATAACACGCTTTTTTCATCTTCCGATATATCGAAATATTTCTCCTGCGATTTCAGTTGAACGGAAAACAAAAGGAGAATCCCAAACATAATGAATCTTATCTTCATCTAGATGGATTCTCCTTCAAACGGATTGAGTGATTTGATATTAAAACAGATTTACTTCCTCGACGTTTTCTCGATTAACCTCTTCCGAGTGTATGCGATTAATCCGCCCGCATCAACAATCGCCTGTCGTGCCTTCGGTAAAGGTTCAACGGGAAATGTTTTTCCCTTGGTGACATTTACAACTTTATCCTGAAGGATTTCGAGTTCGTCACCTTCCGATGCTTCGATTGTCGGGCAGACAACAGTTTTCAAACCGAGGTTGACAGAATTTTGTAAAAATATTCTGGCGAATCCTTTAGCAACAATAACAAGCTCATGTCCTTTAATTGTTGAAACTGCTTGTTCCCGAGACGAACCGCATCCGAAATTTGCACCTGCAACAATTGCACTGTTCGGTGGAATTTCTTTGTTCTTCAATCGTTTATTCAGTTCAGTAATATCGGCGAAACAGTATTGCGGTGTTTCGGTTGGAAGCACAGTCGCCATGAACCGTCCGGGATAAATAATGTCGGTTGAAATATCGTTCTGCATTATCGCTATAACTTTTGATGTCGTCATATTAATTTACTCCTCTCGGATCAGTTATTACACCAGTTATTGCGGATGCTGCGGCAACGGCAGCGGAACAAAGATAGACATCGGAATTCGGATTGCCCTGTCTGCCTTTAAAGTTTCGGTTAGTCGTCGAAAGTGAAACATCGCCATCGGCCAGCGCTCCTTGATGAACACCAAGACAGCAACCGCAATTTGAATTCATGATGACCGCCCCTGCATCCATCAGGTCAGCGATGTAACCGCGCTTGAGCGCTTCTCTGTAAATTCTCCACGATGCCGGAAATACAAGCATACGAACGCCTTGCGCGACTTTCTTTCCTTTTAAAATTTTTGCTGCTTCTTCCAGGTCGTCGAGACGTCCGTTTGTACACGATCCGATAACGACCTGATTTAGTTTAACATTTAATACTTCGTTTATCGGCTTGACATTGTCAACAGTGTGCGGCTTCGCAATTTGCGGTGCGAGCGTGGATACGTCAACTTCAATCACCTGATCATATTTTGCATCCGGATCAGGTTTCATTAGTTCACCTTTGAAATCGACACCGGCTTCTTGTTTCAGATAGCGGACTGTCTCCTCGTCCGGCGGTACGATGCCCGATGTCGCTCCGGCTTCTACAGACATATTTGAAAGTGTGAGACGACCGGAAGTGCTCATATTTTTTATTGCTTCACCGTGGAATTCCAAAACTTTAAAGTTCGCACCTTCGGCGGTAAGTTTTCCAATTAAATAAAGAATTAAATCTTTTGGATAAACACCAGATGAAAATTTTCCCTTCGCATTTATTTTGATAGTACCGGGAACCTCAACATTCAACACGGTCCCGAGCGTCCATACGCTTGCCATTTCAGTTGCACCGATACCGAACGCAAATGTTCCAAGAGCGCCATGACTGGTAGTGTGACTGTCGGTTCCGACAATCACCGATCCCGGAATCACGTATCCGTTCTCCGGCAACACCTGATGGCAGATTCCTCCTTCATCACCGCGAATGTCGTGAAATTTTGTAATTCCCTGCTTCCCGACAAAATCGCGAATCTTTTTTTGATTCGTCGCAGTCTTTGCGCTTTCGGCGGGTACGCGATGATCGAAGATGATTGCGATCTTTGATGAATCCCAAACCTTCAGCGGGATGCCTGTATCTTTATAAATTTCTGAAAATTGATTGATCACCAATGCCGCATTCTCATGCGACATCGCAAGATCGACCTTCGGCTCCAGCACATCACCGGCTTTCACCGCCGTCTGCCCGGTTGCCTTTGCCAGTATTTTTTCTACAAGTGTCATTCCCATAAATTAATTTGTTCCTTTGTTCGTAATTAAGTTTTAAAATTCTGACTTAATATAACTGTTTTCTGTAAATAGTGGAAATTATATCACTCGGTGTTTGTTAATATTGAAAATTAATTTCGGAAATAAAATACAAATTTAATCTCTTAAATTTCAGTTAGCATTGAGAAATCGGTTGGATAATAATATATTATTAACGTACTGAAAACCAAGCAATATGAAATCCAAGTAATACAACAGTTGTTACAGTTATGCGTGCAATTTTTGAATAAGAGCCAAAAATACCAATGAATAATTCAAAAGTAATTTCGAGTATGAACCACAAGGGAAAAACAGCCAATCCAGCCCAGGAGAACTTATCATCAGGTGAAATGCGAGCCATTGTCACACCTAAACCAACCCCTAACAATCCAGAAATAATGGAAGACAAAATTGTGGCGATTGCAGCGGTACTGCCACTGTAGCGAGATTTCCTTTGAATATTATTATCTACCATAGTCAAACCTAACGGATTGCGGCTAATCAGCCGCACTGATTATTTTTTTGATTTATAAATTGCACGAATCTATAAAAATGTAAACAAAATATCATCTACTAATTATCTGATGATGGAAATACGTAAGAACAGATGAGTAACAAATTATATAATTTTCTTTTCTTTAAAACTTTTTATTTCTTCATCAGTATATCCAACACTCTTCAATACCTCGAATGTATGTTCCGACAATTTTGGCGGTGGTGAATCGATGCTGCCCGGAGTCTTACTAAACTTAGCAGTTAAATTAAACAGCTTCAGGTCGCCGATGCCCTCGCTGTGAATAGACTTGATAGTCTCGCGTTGCTTGATTTGCGGTTGGTTGAGAGCGTCTTCGAGCGAAAGAATTTCACCGGAAGGAACATCGTTTTCATTAAGCTTATCAACCCAATATTTAGTATCACGTTCAGCGAGCTTCGCTTCCAATAATGGCGTGAGAAGTTTACGGTTTTTCTTCCGTGTGTCGCGTTCCTGAAAGCGTGCGTCCGTTTTTAACTCGGGAACACCCAAAACATCCGCGACAGATTCCCATTGCTCCTGCTTATTTGCGGCTATGTTGATATAACCATCCTTCGTCTTGAAAACTCCAGAAGGCGCCGCCGTAAAGTTGTCATTTCCCATCAATGTCGGTTGCTGTTTGCCGATTAAAAGATTCGCAGCAACCCATCCCATCAGCGGCATGATCGAGTCGAGAAGGGCGACGTCGATGAATTGTCCTTCACCGGTCTTCTCCCGATAATAGAGTGCCGCCATGATCGCGAATGCGGCGTTCAATCCACCGACTGTATCGCAGACAGGGAATCCAGCACGTAACGGATTCAAGTTTTCATCACCATTAATTGCCATCTCACCGCTCAGTCCCTGGATGATCTGATCATACGCCGGTTTCATCGCGTCCGGTCCGTCTTTCCCGAATCCCGATATTCCGCAGTAAATAATTTTCGGATTGATCTCCTTTAGCGCGTCATACCCGACTCCCAAACGGTCCATAACATCAGGGCGGAAATTTTCCACCACCACGTCGGCAGTCTTCACGAGCTTTTTAAAAATTTCTTTCCCTTCAGGGAATTTCAGGTTAAGCGTAACTGATTTTTTGTTTGCATTCTGTGCAAGAAAACTCGTCCCCATTTGTTTTTTATTCAATTCGGGAAGACATCCCAAAGCACGCGCGAGATCGCCACCTGTCGGGTTTTCGATTTTGATTACCTCGGCACCGAGTAGTGAGAGGTGAAGTGTTGCAAATGGTCCCGACAAGACATTTGTAAGATCGAGAACGCGGATATTTGATAGCAATTTCATCTTGTTTCTTTCTAAGATGCTTACGATTAATTTTATACTTGTTTTACGCTAATTGGTCCCGTTTTATACACCAGCCCCGGCATTTCGCGATTGAAGAATGCTGAAAAACCTTTTGCAAGATCAATCAGTTTTGTCAGATCAATTTCTTTCCTGATACCTATACGCATAATCATACTTTTTTCCTCCGTGTAACATACTTCACTTTGGGTTCTTCAACACGGAAACCAATTTGGCGTTTGGGTTTCTCGGGTGGAGTCATTAATTGTTTGATCGCTTCAAATACAACCCGGAATTGTGAATCGTATTTCTTTTCAAGCTCATCCAATCGCTTGGCGAACTCCTTATTACTTGCCAGCATCTCTCGTAGTTTTACGAAAGCACGCATGATTGCAATGTTTACTAAAATAGCGCGCTCACTATTCAAAACTGTCGATAACATAGCAATCCCTTGTTCTGTAAAAACATAAGGATTATGACCACCAATGTGTTTCCGAGATGGTATCGCAAATTGCGATAGCAGCCAATTCGTTTCTCGTTGTTCAATTTTATCATGAAATCGTCAGGGAACCGCAATATATTTCTTTTTACTTGCTCTCTCAGGCGAATAGGTTTGACTCCGTACATATCAGCCAAATCCTTATCGAGCATTACCCTCTGGCCCCGGATCAGAAATATTTTTTTCTCAATCACCTCATGTAAAATTAACTGTTCCATGTTTAAATCATATTCACTTAAATGATTGTCTTCGTTTTGTAAACCAGCCCCGGCATCTCGCGATTGAAGAATGTTGAAAAATCTTTTGCAAGATCGATCAGTTTTGTCAGATTTATTTCCTTTCTGAAGCCCATACTATGAAGTGCATGGACAAAATCCTCAGTACAAACATTTCCAGCCGCGACTTTTGTAAACGGACATCCGCCGAGACCAGCAATCGATGACTCATAACTTTGCACACCAACCTTCATTGCAGTATACACATTAGCGAGTCCCATTCCGTATGTATTATGAAAATGACATGCAGCTTCAACTGAACTATCGAGCTTAAAAATAGCCTCAAACAGTTTCTCAACTTGATCGGGGGTTGCATGTCCTGCAGTATCGGCAAGCGAGATATTCCTTAAACCGGCATCGAGATACTTCTGAACAATATCGAGAACGCGTTCAGGAGGAACGCGTCCTTCAAAGCCACACCCAAACGCCGATTGCACCGAAACCTGCACACGTTTACCGGCAGTTATTGCTTGTTTTGCCGTTGCAACGATTCTTTCCGTTGCCTCTGCGATGGTCATGCCTGTATTTTTTTTGCTGTGTGTTTCGCTCGCAGAAACGCCCATACAGAACATTTCTACACCGCAGTTTAAACCGCGCTCAAGTCCTTTTTCATTCAGAACTAATCCCGACAAAATAATTTTACTTGTTTTATTTTTAGCCAGCTCGGAAAATAGTTTATCGGTATCTGCCATTTGCGGGACTTTCTCGGGATGCACAAATGAGCCGACCTGAATTATATCGACTCCGGACTCCATGAGACTGTTGATCCACTCGATTTTCTTTTCAAACGGAACAACTTGCTTTTCCAATTGCAAACCGTCACGCAGACCTACTTCATGTATGATAATCTTTTGCATTCTTCTTATCAAATAAATTGGGAACTATGTGAGCACTATCTCTCGTTTAAATAGATCTTTATAATTTGAGCCAAACAATCCCTCTCCCAAACTTGTCCTGAGCGAAGTCGAAGGATTGGGAGAGGGATTATAGGGTGAGGGTTTCAAAGTTTCTCCGCTATTGCCTTTGCCAGATCAAGTGTCTTGTTACTTCCGCCCATATCGTATGTGCGAATTTTTCCTTCCTTGATAACAGCGGCGGTGGCGTTTTCTAACTTTGTTCCCATTTCTTTTTCACCCAGCCAATCGAGCATCATCTTCGCTGCCTGAATGGTAGCGATTGGATTTACTTTATACTGTCCAGCATATTTAGGCGCTGAGCCGTGCGTTGGTTCGAATACTGCCAACTTCTCTCCGATATTTCCGGAACAACCGAATCCAAGTCCGCCAACCATTTGCGCGCAGAGATCCGATATAATATCGCCATACAAATTCGGTGCGACCAACACGTCGTAATTGTGAGGGTTCTTCAACAACCACATGGTTGCCGCATCGATATTCGCATCATCCATCTGAATACCGGGATAATTCTTAGCGACTTCTTTGGCAGTTTCAAAGAATAAACCATCGGTAGCCCTGACAACATTTGCTTTGTGAATTATCGTCACTTTCTTCCGGTTAAATTTCTTCGCGAAGTCAAATGCGGCACGAACGATGCGCTCTGAACCTTTTCGCGTATTAATTTTACATGAGATCGCGTATTGATCTCTTGCATAATCTTTGAAGGCGGTGAAAGGTTTCGATATGCGCAGCAATGTTTCTGCGAGTTCAGGAGGAACGGGTGAAAATTCAACACCGCAATACAAATCTTCTGTATTTTCTCTGAATACAACCAGGTCAATATTTTCTTTGAAGTTCAAAGGATTACCCGGATATCCTTTGCAAGGCCTTAGGCAATTGTAAAGATCGAATTGCTGTCGCATACGGACAATGGGTGATCGATAGATGAGTCCTTTTCCTCTCAATTCAGGAACGAGTTCCGCTTCCGCTTCCTTTATCGGTTTTGATGTAATCGCACCGAACATCGCGGCATTTACATTCTTCAGAAGATCGATGGTGCGCTGCGGCAATGCATCTCCTTCTTTGCACCAGAATTCCCATCCGATATCTCCGTGAATATATTCGGCGTCGAGTTTAAGTTTATCTAAAACAATTTTTGCTGCTTCGAGTACTTCGATTCCAATTCCATCTCCGGGAAGCCATGCGATTTTATAATGAGCCATGTAATTCCTTTCTAAATATTTTAAACAAGAAAAATCTTATAATTTTATCTTAATCAACCAATATGCCAAATTTTCTCAGAATAATTTAATAAAAAAGCCATCCGTTTACAAGGATGGCTTACTTACAAGACTTCGTTCCCAGGTTTGTTTTTATTTCTTCTCTATTCTGTCAAATCTGACAAATCAACCATTAAATGTAATCAATTTTGAATATAGACTTGCACTTTTATTGTATCAGAAATCTTGTTCATTATCAAACAAATTTAATTTACCATTTATATGTTTGAGAGTATCGTTGATAATCCATTTACTTCCATCATATGAAGCTACAGGATTACCATTCGCCGTATGACAATACTCGCAATTATCTAAACCTGAATCATGTGTTCCGGTCGGTGTTGGATTACCGGTTATTTTATCTCCGTGACATGTACCGCATGCCGCCTGAGTCCCGTTAACTTTATTCCACTGCGGACGATTGGATAGATTGCCGTTCGTAAAATAACCGTGACAATAAACATTACTGCAAGTCGAATCTGATGTATGGAATGTTGGTGTGGGGATAATCGATCCACTAGAAGTTTTTAATCCCGCTAAAGTGTCATTGAAAACTACTTGAACGAGAAACGGAGAATCGATATGCCCAGGCGATGAAACAGATGATGGAACGTTGTGGCATTCCTGACATTTTACCGGTTTGCCGAGCGATCCTGTTGCTAAGTGGTTTTGGTGTGCCCCTACTCCGAGCTTAGTGGTCGAGGTATCTCTGTTGATATCTACGGGAGGAGCGGCATCTGTAAACTTAGCTCCACGAAAATTACCATGGCATGTATTGCATTCTTCCGGCCCGGCAGTATTATCATGGCAGTCCCTGCAAGAAACAGTTACCACCTTTTCTCCGCTATAAGTGTTGCCATGACACAACTTGCATTGTTCGAGCGGAAAACCGTTGGATCGTATGAATACCGGATGTCCGGTAACTTCCTCAAATTCAGCAGGATGAGGATATGAGGAATGACAATCGCGGCAAGAGACTTTGGTGCTGCCTCCATAGAAATTATTACCATGACACGAAGCGCATTCATTTACATTCCAATTTTTACTTTTCAGAAATTTGCCGTGGGAATTGGGAGAATTTGGTTCATTCCATCCTGCATCGTGAATACTCAAATCCCCATTGGATGCGGCAGGTAAATTTTTCTTCAACTCAGAACAACTTATGCTCAAGAGTATAAATGCAAACGCGAGAAACCAAAATGATATTGTTCTCATAATCAATCTCCTATTTTCTCAGTGTGGCACATTATACATACGGGATCGGCGCCTTCCACATCGTGACACGCCATGCAGTATTCAATATCTCTCTCGGCTAATTTTGCATGCAGACCGCCGCCGCTTCCTTTGGCAAATAATTTAAATCCCGGTTCATTATGATTCGAAGGTTTAATTTTCATCTGATTGATATTTCCACCGGCTTGGTGGCACTCCACGCAAAACGTTGATTGTTCATGGCATGAGTAGCAATCTGTTTTTTTCGATTTTGCGTCAATTCCGTGAGTGAATCTGTAATTCAAATTATGTACTTGCTGGAGCTTCGATTCATTGGGTGAATCTTTCAATTGAGTTCGCGTTGAGGGATCTGCTGTCAATTCTTTTCCACCGAAACGCTGCAACTCAATACCGGAATGGCAATTTTGGCAAAAGCTTTCATCATGACACATAGAGCAATTTACGTCCAGCCCGCCAATTCGGGTTTGCCGTTTATGATCTTTCTTGAATTCACCTGTCCGGTGGTTTTTCGGTATCAAACCGGCAAAATCTGTATGACATGCAACGCATTCTCTTGAAACATTCTTTCTCTTATGGCAGCTCATGCAATCTTCCATAATCGGCATGTTCGCGGACGAAGCGTATTTCACCTCATCAAGCCCGCGGTGGCAAGTTATACAGTCGATTGATTTTGCCGTATGTTGCGCATGCGAAAAAATAATTTCACGCTCAGGATTCTTTATAGTTTCAATGTTATCGGGATCTATATGACAGAACGCGCAATTGTTCGTCAAAGGTTCTTCGTGACAGGATTTACAACTTTCATGATCTCCAAAAAGGTTATCCGAAGAAAGTTTACTGTCCGGTGCACTATAATGACATGTACTGCATTCTATTCCGCTTTCTTTTACATGAAAAGTGTGCGAAAATTTTATTTGCTTCTCGTGATTATCGCTAATCCAGGCAAGTGACAAAAAAAGGAGAAGTGAGATGATGAATATTGAGGTTAAGATTCGCATTTTGATATCTCCTTTTTATTCCGGATTTGAAAATTGGTGACTGAACCAGTAACTCACTCTTCCAAAAACACGCAGATCGTTTTCCATAATCTTATTTTCAATCCACTGTGTTTGAATATCGATCGAAATCGTTTTCATAGGACGCACAACAATACCTGCTACTGCTGCGATCATAGATTCACTTTTCCCGCTGCCGTCCGATAGCTCATAAAGAGAATATGTCGCTCCGATTGTTGGGGTTATCAGCCGATCGAAAAACGGATAGACTGCATCAAAACTAATCGAATGCAATTTTCCGGCAAAACCGCTTGTCCCGGCATATTGAAAACCTCCGTAATTTGTGCTCACGCCGGCTGTATATCTCATGCTTTGATCATCGTCATATTGAACATACGCGACTCTTCCAATCGCATTCGCCCATGGACAAACCGCGTATTCAATACCTCCTTCGAATTCTTCCACAGATTCAGATGGGAAGAGTGTAAAAAATGTGTTGTAAAATATTTTCGGTGTCCGATGAATAAATGTTCCCGTCATCGTCAAATCGGAATTCAAACGCACTCGCCCATCGATCTCTCCTTTTAAGATTTCGTCTCGGTTCAATTCGTAATCGAACCTGCCGTAAACAGAATAATTATTTCCGAACTCATAACTTACGTCAGCACCGATGACTTGTTCTTTACGCGCAGGAGGTTCGATAAGCATAGTTACCGGATTATATGCAGAATCGGAACGAACAGCCCAGTACGATTTAACTTCGCGCTGGCGGTTCATATAACTTAAACCCAAACGCATTCCTTCGATGAATTTTCCGACAACCTGACCACCGACAAAATAATTATCTTTAATATTATCGAAAGCTTTAGAACGGAGAGCCGTAGACACGTTTCCACCGCCATATCCGGTTACAGTCAGTTGCGATGTAATCTCCGATTTGAAAAGTGCGCCATCGATTATTCCGTTGCCGACACCTGCGAAAACCGGAACACGTCCTAACCGCGCTTCGAGAACACCACCGATATTTTTCCATTGCAGATAAGCGTTGTAAACTCTCACCTGACCGTTATCGCTCAATGATTTTATTCCACCGGTAGCACCGTTTAAAAACGTATGAAGAGAAACATCTCCGAATGATGCGTTTACTTCGGCGTTTTGGTAAATCCGCGTTATTATGTTCGATTGATCAACGGTATCGAATTTCTCCCACGTGTAGAATGAGGTTGAAAATCGTCCATTTATATTTTGCGCGACCGAAAATGCGGATAATACTAAGATAGAAAGAAGCAAGAAAAAGAGAATCTTATTTTTCATGAACACCCGTTTCATATGATGAATTCAACCTTTCCTGTTTAATTAATTCAATGCTTTGAATATCAAAAATTTTAACATGAAAATCAATAGGTAAGATGACATATTTGGAAATCAATTATCAAAAAAATGATAAAAAAAAGCATCTCCGGATTGAGATGCTTAGAAATGCGAATTCAAACAGACGGATTAACGCACACCGAACATCCCGATTGAGGCATGTGCGTATTCCACAATTGGTGTGAAATATAAACCCAAAAGCAAAGTGGGTATTACTAAAAGAAGTAGTATGACAATTTCCATATTGGAAAATTGTAACGGTTGTGCGTTTGCTTGCGGATCGCGGAGGAACATATTTCGCAGCACACGCACATAGTAATATAACGACACAACACTATTAAGAACACCGACTATAGCCAGCCAAAACACTTTTGCGCTGATGAGAGCCGAAAAAAGATAAAGCTTGCCTATGAATCCGGCTGTTGGAGGTACACCTGTCAGCGACAATAAAAGTATTGTCATTGATACACCGATAAGCGGAGCGCGGAATCCCAATCCGCGATAGTCATCAATATTTTCGCTGCCAATTCGGTCTGCTACCAGCATTATCACATAAAATGCGCCTAAATTCATGAAGAGATAAATTATAAAATAAATCATCACGGCGGAAATACCTTCGTTGCTAAATACAACTAAACCCATCAGCATATATCCTGCATGTGCAATACTTGAATATGCGAGCAGACGTTTTAAATTTTTCTGTGAGAGGGCGACCAGGTTTCCGATGGTCATAGATAGCACGGACAATACAATGAGCGTAAATTTCCAATCGAAGCCGCGAAGAACTTCCCACATCCCGGGTCCAAGATTCCCGACTGCAGGATTGATGAAAGTGACTTTGATAACTCTTATCAGCATGGCAAATCCGGCGGCTTTCGATGCAACCGAAAGAAGCGCGGTGATTGTAACAGGAGCGCCTTCGTAAACATCCGGTGTCCAAAAATGAAACGGCACTGCGGAAATTTTATACCCGAAACCTACCACAATGAAAATGCCGGCAATTATCAATGCGGCTTGGTTTACATTATTCAACATTAACACCTGATGAATATTGTTGATATCGAGCGAGCCGGTCAATCCATATATTATCGAAATTCCGTAAAGCATAATTCCGGATGATAACGCTCCATATATGATATATTTCAAAGATGCTTCGCTTGAATCTTTCGCTTCATTCGTGTATCCGGCAAGAATGTACGATGTTAAACTTGATAATTCAAGCGCGAGGTACATCATTAGAAGATTGGTCGCGCCGGTCATCAGAAACATTCCGAGTGTAAGAGCAATTATCAGAGCATAATATTCTCCAACTCCTTTGGATCGTCCTTTTAGTTCTTTCGAGTAAACCGAAAAAAGAATCACAAAAAACGAGCTCATTAAAATAATCGCTTTGAAGAAAAGTGAAAACGGATCGATGGCAAACATGTCGAAGAAAATTGAACGAGTTCCAACCGTACCTTGCTGCACCAAAAAAGAGGCGGTAATAAGCAATGCTATTAGCGCGAGGTAAGCAGTAAGTTCGTTGCGTTTTCTTAAAAACAGATCGGCAATAACTATGAAACAGAAAGCAACAACGAGTGTCGTTTCAGGTTGAAAATATTTTATACTTTGTAATATTTGTTCAAGCATTTAGCAGTACCATTCCTTGAATGGGAGAAAATTATTGTCCAAGCAACATTGCTCCACCGCTTTGGTTTAAAATACTCACCAAATTATTAACGGCAGAGGTCATAAGATTGATAGCCGGCGACGGATAAATTCCGAGAATTATAACTATTATCGCCAGCGGAATAAGAGTAAACAGCTCTCGCCCGTTAATGTCGGGAAGCGATTTCCATTTTTCGGGAATTGTTCCAAGAAATACGCGTTGTAATGTCCATAACATATAAGCCGCGGTCAGTACAATTCCGGTTGAAGAGGCAATCGTGACCCATCTGATCGATTCAACCTGAAATGCCCCGAGGAACGAGAATGCCTCGCTGATAAAACCGCTCAATCCCGGTAAGCCGAGCGCAGCAAAGAAAGCAATTGTCATAATTCCCGAATACTTCGGCATCTGGTTCATCAATCCGCCGAACTCGTTCAATCCGCGTGTATGCGCGCGATCGTAAATTACACCGACGATCAAGAAGAGCATTGCGGTGATTGTGCCGTGATTGAACATCTGCAGTATTGCGCCCGTAACCCCCTGAGTGTTCAGCGCAGCCATTCCCAGAATTACAATCCCCATGTGACTGATGCTGGAGTACGCGATAAGTTTTTTGAAATCATCCTGCGCCATCGCAACAAGTGCGCCGTAAACAATATTGATGAAACCGAGAATCGCGAGTGGCACTTGATAATGGAGCGTTGCATCGGGAAACATCGGAAAACTGACACGAAGAATACCATATGTTCCCATCTTCAACAAAACACCTGCAAGAATAACGCTGATTGCGGTAGGTGCTTCAACGTGCGCATCGGGTAACCATGTATGGAACGGAAAAATCGGAACTTTAATCGCAAAGCCAATGAATAACGCGATGAATGCCATATACCGCCATGAGGTTCCAATACCTGCAAGGATGGAACCAGGATCGTAATTAGTCGGGTTCATCATCGCGAGCATATTAAATGTATGAATCTTTTCCCCCGATGCCGGGTCGATAATTGAGACGCTGAAATAAAGCGCCAACATCGCAAGAAGCATGAGCACGCTTCCGAATAATGTATAGAGGAAGAACTTTATCGCGGCATATTCGCGGCGTGGTCCGCCCCAAATACCGATCAAGAAATACATTGGCAGCAGCATCACTTCCCAGAAGACGTAGAATAAAAAGAAATCGAGCGATACGAACACACCCATCATGCCTGCATCGAGAAGAAGGAGAAGAGCAAAATATCCTTTCAGAGATTTTTCAATCCCGAAAGAAGCGAAGACCGCGATGAATGAAATAATCGCGGTGAGGATTACCATCAGTACGCTCAATCCGTCTATTCCGACAAAATAATCAATGTGAATTCTTCCGAACCACGAAACAGATTTAATATCGATCCAACTGGCTTTTTCTACATATTGAAAACCTTCGGGCAAATTCACACCTGCAAGACTGCGGTTGAAATTCATGTAGATGAATACAGCCAATATCACTTGCAGCGCGGTAAACAGCACCGATGTCCAACGTATCGCCTTCTTGTTATCTTTCGGCATCAGCAGAACGAAAATCATCCCAACAACTGGCAGGAATGTTATCCAAGATAGTATTCCGACTCCAAGAAAACTCATGTGCACTTAACCTTTTTAATAATTAAAAACTTTGTCAAAAAAATATTAATTAACGAAAAATATAAAACAATACCATAACACCGAAGAGTACAAACACAATGTAAGTTTGTACACGCCCGGTTTGAAATTTTCGGAATATTAATCCGAAAAATCCAGAGACATACGCAATGCCGTTTACAAGTCCATCCACGACGTGCTTATCGAATCCGCCCGCACCCGACCAAAAGAAAAAGAACGATAGAGCACCGCTTAACACTGACATTATAATTGCAAAACCGATAGCTCCTTGTGCCCAGAACCATTGTCCCGTGAAGAATGCAACAAGAATAGAAAGCAGAGCTCCAAATAAAATAAATATGAGAGAACTGTATCGTGTTTCTTTTCTATGATCGTTATATCCAAAAACTATTGCTTTTGTCCAGCTTGCAGTACCGTTTACAATACCATCTATGATATTATTATCGAACCACCGGAGAATATTTGTGAATGCGAGTGTTGCACCTACGACCATTTTGCCATAAAGCTCATCAAAATACCATTTATTTAAAAGGAATTTATAGACTGGGTTTAACTTTTCTGCGACAACATCGGCATTGATCTTTTTCCATTTATATGTTGTATATGCGAGCAATATTCCAAGTCCGGCAACAATCAATGATAGAACCATAGCTGTAGTGTGAGAATGATGCAGGGCTTCTTCAAATTGAACAGCGCCTGTCGCTTGAACAGCCGCAGGAACAATCATCTCCGGTTTTTCGATTGCATGGTAGAACCAGCCGGAGGAAGCACCAAACGGATTGAACGAGAAGAAGATAAAGAAACTAAGTATGGCGAAAATTATCAATGGTATTGTCATCGTTTTTGGAGATTCATGGATATGCTCTAAACGCTGATTGTCTACCGGCGTGCCAAGAAATGTTAAAATCACAAGTCGGAACATATAAAATGCAGTTAAGCCGGCGACCAAAAATCCGATGATCGGAATTAAATAATGTCCGGTCAATCCGCCGAAAGCTAATGTGCCTGCAAGAACTTCATCTTTGCTTAAAAATCCTGATGTAAACGGAACTCCCGAGATAGCTAGAGTATAAATTAAAAAAGTTGCAAAAGTTATTTTCATCTTCTTGGCAAGTCCACCCATATTTCTTATATCTTGCGGATCTGTGTGATGATCTTTCTGATGATGAAGAGCGTTGTGCATCGCATGAATCACCGAACCGGAACCGAGAAATAATCCGGCTTTGAACATCGCGTGAGTTGTCAGGTGAAAGAATCCTGCTGTGTAAGCGCCAACTCCCAAACCCATCACCATATATCCGAGTTGAGAGATAGTCGAATATGCAAGAACTTTTTTAATATCATTCTGAGCGATAGCAATTGTAGCAGAAATAAACGCGGTGATCGCACCGATATAAGCTATCACCATCAATGCGTCCGCAGTCATGATTGGATACGTGCGTGCGACAAGATAAACACCAGCGGCAACCATGGTTGCGGCATGAATAAGGGCGCTAACAGGTGTCGGACCTTCCATAGCATCGGGCAGCCATACATGGAGTGGGAATTGCGCAGACTTACCTATTGCACCGCAGAAAATAAGAATACCGGAAGCCGTGAGCCATCCTTCGCTTCCCATAGGAATTTTTCCGGAACTTATAGCAAAAAATATTTCATTGAATCCGAATGTTTTAAAAGTATAAAACAGAATCATGATACCGGCAAACATACCGATATCGCCCACCCGGTTAACGACAAATGCTTTTATAGCGGCGTTCGATGCCGATTTTTTCTCATACCAATGGCCTATCAGAAGATATGAGCTTAAACCAACCAATTCCCAACCGACGTACATTGTAAAAAAGTTGTTCGTCAGAACAATTAAAAACATCGAAAACGTGAATATTCCGAGATATGCGAAGTATCGGGAATATCTCACATCCCCGTGCATGTAACCGATTGAAAAAAGATGAACAAGCGCGCTCACGATGCTTACAACAACAAGCATGATTGCCGAAAGATTATCCAGCACCAAACCCAAAGAAATTTTTAATGCGCCGAGGAGCGGTACAATACCGAAATCTATCCAGAGAAAACTAAAATTTATGGCTTCGGGAATGCTCGTTAATTTTATGTAGAGGATTAAAGAAGAAAAAGCAAGACAGATAAAGAGAATGGAAGTACCGAACCAATCTCCCTGTCTTGAAAGTTGTTTCCCGAAAACAATGAGAACGATAAAACTGAAAAGTGGAAGAAAAAGTATTACGAGTGATAATTTTACAAGCAGTTCCGGTGTCAAATCGTTACTCCTTCAACTTATTAATTTCGTCAACATTTACCGTCTTGAATTGTTTGTAGATATTCAAAACGATTGCCAGCGCTATCGCCGCTTCTGCCGCCGCTAATATTATTACAAACACTGCTATCATCTGTCCGTCTATCTGCATTCCGCCGTAACGGGCAAATGCAATGAAGTTGATATTCGCGGCATTAAGTATCAACTCGATTCCCATTAAAACGAGGATAGCATTACGGCGTGTGACCACGCCATAAAGACCGAGCGCGAAAAGTATTCCGCTCAGGAAAAGGTAATGTGATAATCCGACTTGCATGATGATTTCAATAATAATATTTAATAAGCTTTATGCAGATTGACTTTTTGATTTATCGCGCCGGGCAATGTAAGCGGCACCGATTAACGCCACCAATAAAACTACAGACGCTATTTCAAACGGCAGTAGATATTTTGTCATGAACATCGTTCCAATTTCATTGGTTGTAGATTTCATTGGCGGTACGCCTTCTACAGTCAGCCAATCAGTCACAACGAAAACGCCGCATAGCGTTCCGCCGATAATTGCCGTAATAATAGAACCGGGAACGACGTTTAATATTCCTGTTTTAATTTCTACGTTAATAACTTTATGAGTCAACATCACTCCGAACACTAGAAGCATCAAAATTCCACCGACATATATTAAAATTTGTGCGACAGCGATGAAATCGGCATTAAGAAGAACGTAAATGCCCGCGACTCCGAAAAAAGTGAATAAGAGTGAAAATGCAGAATAAATAATATTCCGTGAATAAACCGTTATAGCAGCCGAGACAAGCGTTATTAACGCGAAGAAGTAGAAAATAATATCAACAAGATTCATAGATATACCTTACGATGGTTGAACCGGGGGTGGTTGTTGCGCCGGCGGTGCAACAGGTGTTGTTTTGACTTGCGCGGCAGCGGCAGCTTTTTTTGCAGCTTGTTCTTTTTCATATTCCGCTGCTTTGGTTTTCACTGTTTCAACTTCTTCTTTGGTCAGAGTTACGAAATTATAAAGCAAATTATTTCTATCGAATTCCGAAAATTCGTAAACCTCTGTCATCTTTATACATTCGGTTGGGCACGGATATACGCAAAGACCGCAGAAACAACATTTTGCGATATCGATATCAAATTTTGTAACCCAAAGTTTTTTCTTCTGACCTGATGAAGTGGTTCCAAGATCGTCGGTCGGTAATGATTTTACGGTTTCAATTTCAATGCAATTAACCGGACAAGCCATCTCGCATTGCAAACAACCGATGCAATCATCCATATTTACATACAAACGGTTCCGGGCACGTTCGGGCAGCTTGGGTTTAACGTCGGGATATTGTATGGTAACCGCCGGAATAAACAAATGACCGAATGTTACCCGCATCCCGATCAGTATCGACCATATTGTTTTATAAATATCTGAAAAATATTTTCTCATTATCATTATCCTAACTTACAACATCACCCACAAACCGACCGCGATCACACAGGCGAAAGCCCATGGTGTAAGAACTTTCCACGAAACATACATCAGTTGATCTACCCGCAACCGCGGTAAAGTCCATCTCAGCCACATTTGAACAGATACAAGCAACATTCCTTTAGATAAAAACCAGAAGACACCCCAGATTGGTCCGCTTAGAAATTCACCGAATGGACTGTTCCATCCGCCGAAGAATAATGTTGCCGCAACTGCCGATACCGCGAACATATTTACAAACTCGGCAAACATGAACATCGCGAATTTCATTCCGCTATACTCAGTTATATATCCGGCTACAAGTTCCGATTCGGCTTCAGGGATGTCGAACGGAACACGATTCACTTCGGCAAGTGAAGCGACAAAATAAATAATAAATGCGACGAATATAAAAGGAAATTTCTGAAATGCGAACCAATTCCAGAACCATCCTGTTTGTAAATTATTAATTTCCTGAAGCGATAATGTTCCCGCAATCATGACAACAGCAAGAACGGCGAGCACTGATGGAATTTCGTAACTTACTATTTGGGCTGTTGCCCGCATAGCTCCGAGTAGCGACCACTTATTGTTCGAAGCCCAACCCCCCATCAAAATCCCCACAACCGCGAGTGAAGTGATCGCAATGATATAAAACACTCCAACATTTATATCGGCTCCGATAAATCCACTGCTGAACGGAATCACTGCATATCCCGCGTAAGCGGCGATAAAAATAATATATGGCGCGATATTAAAAAGAGTTTTATCTGCCGCCGCCGGAATAATATCTTCTTTCTGTAAAAGCTTTAACATGTCTGCGATAGTCTGAGACCATCCGTGCCATCCGCCGGTGCGCATCGGACCAAGCCGGTCTTGCATATGTGCCGATATTTTTCGTTCAAGCCATATAGCGAATAATGCATAAGGCACAATCCAGACTAACGGAACAATGCCCATTATAATGTATACAAAAATATCATTGTCGATAATATTTCTAAGAATCTGTTCCATACTTTTTACCTATCGACCTCTCCTAACACGATGTCAAGACTTCCGGCAATCGCAACGAGGTCTGCAATCATACCGCCGCGGGAAATTTCCGGAATCACACTGAGGTTCACAAACGATGGGGATCGAGCTTTGATACGATATGGTTTACCGCTTCCATCGCTGATCACATAAAATCCTAATTCGCCTCTAGCCGATTCGGTTCGAACATAAACATCGCCCGGATTAGGTCTGATGCGTTTAGGAATTGCGGATGCGACGTTTCCTTCCGGAATTTGGTTGAGTGCTTGTTCAACAATATTGATGCTCTGTTCCATCTCACGAATTCGCACCATATATCTATCCCAGCAATCGCCAACAGTACCGACTTCACCTTTGCCGATTTCCGGTTGCCAATCGAATTTATGATATACCGAATACGGATCATCGCGACGAAGATCGAAGTTGACACCTGAACCGCGAAGCACTGGTCCCGAGCAACCGTAAGAGATCGCGACATCTTTTGGGAGAATCCCGACATTAGCAGTTCGTTTAATAAAAATTTCGTTATAACTTAAAAGATCGTTGTACTCTTTTATTTTTGGTTTGAAGTATTGGCAAAAATCTTTCGCTTTATCGATGAATCCGGGAGGAAGATCATGCGAAACACCTCCAACCCACATATAATTGTAAAGAAGCCGGGCACCGCATGTCATTTCAAATAGATCTAAAATTCTTTCCCGTTCCCGAAACATATAAAGAAAAGGTGTGAATGCGCCTATATCAAGCCCGTATGTTCCTGCGGCAATCAGATGCGAGGCGATTCTTTGCAGTTCAGCCATTATAACCCGAATATATTCAACTCGCTCCGGCACTTGAATTCCGAGAAGTTTTTCAACGGCTAGCACGTAACCAAAATCCATGTTCATCGCCGCGCAATAATCCATGCGATCAACATAAGGGACCACTTGTTGATATCCGGTCATGTTTTCTGCATGCTTTTCGAAACAACGATGAAGGTAACCGATGTGCGGAATAACATCAACGACAATTTCTCCATCAACCACAACCTCGAGCCGCAACACACCGTGAGTTGACGGATGCTGGGGTCCCATATTTATAACCATCTCTTCTCTTCGAAGGGTTGAGCCGGTAGATGTTTTAATTGATTCTTCTAAAATTTCAGCCATAATATCATTCAATAAGGAATTTTCATGCCTTGATAAAATTCCGGGGTTTTATAATCTTTTCGAAGCGGGTGCCCTTCCCAATCATACGGCATCAAAATGCGACGAGGATCGGGATGACCGATAAAAACTATTCCGATCAGGTCATACACTTCACGCTCGTGCCAGTTCGCCGTATTCCAGAGATGAGATACCGACGGCACTTCAGCTTTATCTTTCGGAACTTCAACTTTCAGGTTCAGCTTGTGTCGATGTTTCATCGAAAATATATTGTACACCGCACCAAGTGTTCCTTTGCCGTAATCAATTCCGCTCAAGCACATTAGAAAGTCAAACTCAAGATCTTCATTGCTCCTGATAAAAGCAGCTACGTCTGAAACCGATTCAGGTGTGATTTTTATGAACGGATCAACAACGCCTTCAGTCTTTGATTCTATAACTGCCGCAGGGAATTGTGATTTTATTTTTTCGTGAATTTCTTGATGGGTCATATTTCAGGCACTCTTTTTAGCTAAACTTTCTGAGCGGATTTTCTCTTGCAATTTCATTATCCCTTCCAACAACGCTTCCGGTCTCGGTGGACACCCAGGTATATAAACGTCAACAGGAATTACTCGGTCAACTCCTTTTAAAACATGATAACCATGTTCCCAGTACGGACCGCCGCAGTTCGCGCAGCTTCCCATGGAGATTACATATCGTGGTTCCGACATTTGATCGAATAATAATTTTATCCGAGGGGCCATTTTCATCGTAACCGTACCGGAAATGATCATTACATCTGCTTGTCTTGGGGTTGCGCGGAAAAAAACTCCGAATCTATCAAGATCATAATGAGATGCACCGGTAGCCATCATTTCAATAGCACAGCAGGCAAGCCCGAATTGAACGGGCCACATCGAAGAGAGCCGAGCCCAGTTTAACAGTTCGTCCATTGTTGTAATGACAATATTACTGTTGTCAAATTTTTTATCTAATAATCCCATATTCTATATAAAAAAAATTATCTGGTATTCTTTATTGTTCCGAAATTTTTACCTGTTCGGAATTCACAGAGGGAAGCTGCGGTGCTGGCTTGTCCCATTCAAGATCCCCCTTTACCCACACATAGGCATAACCAACAAACAAAATGGCGAGAAAAACAAGCATTTCTATAAATGCGAACATCCCGAGATTCTTAAACACCACTGCCCAGGGTAACAGAAATACAACTTCAACATCAAAAATCAAAAAGATCAAGGCGATTACATAAAACCGAATATTAAATTTGACAATTGCATCGCCAACCGGAATTTCACCGCATTCGTAAGTAGTTAGTTTCGATGGATACCATCTCTTGGGACGAATTATCCATGCGGCAATCAAACCAGCGGCGACAAATAATCCACCTATCAGGAAAAAAATAAAAACTTTGCCGAAATCTGTAAGCATTTATTGAATTGCAGAGTATTTAAGGGATAATAAGAATTAGCACGTACAATTTAAAAAAATCCGATGGAAAGTCAAAATATGCTGATAATTTTATCTTGGTAATTTTAGGTGTTATTTGTCATTTCTTCGCAGAAAATTTTTCTTGACTTTTTCGGAAAAGTGTTGTATTATAATATAGAGC
The DNA here is from genome assembly GCA_016214905.1 of Ignavibacteriales bacterium. Taxonomy (NCBI): domain Bacteria; kingdom Pseudomonadati; phylum Ignavibacteriota; class Ignavibacteria; order Ignavibacteriales; species Ignavibacteriales bacterium. Next base: position 136,336 of record JACRMQ010000005.1, read on the forward strand.
ATTAGGCAGGATCCACGGTTTCTGACTTCGCCTCCCAAGTTGGAATGCCCACCTGCCAATGCTCTTTTTATTTTCACTCCGAACATAGATTTCCAACTAAATTATTTGCAACCGAGCACAATAAGAATAAGGTAAGCTTATTCAGCTGACCATTTTGTTTCAGGCGTATTCGAAAGAGAATTTGATAAGCGAGCAATTACAAAGAGAAAGTCTGATAAGCGATTAAGATAGATGACTGGAAAATCACGAACCGATTCATCCCGCGTTAAACGAACTAACAACCGTTCCGCTCGTCTGCAAACCGTCCGTGCATAATGAAGCATTGCGGCACATTTATTCCCTCCTGGTAAAATAAAATTTTTCAAAGGTGGAAGTCTAACCTCGATGTCATCGATCAGTTTTTCGAAACGAATTATATTATCGGTAGAAAGAAATTTTATTGAAGAATTTTTCACACCGGTAGGAGTTGCGAGTTCCGCACCAAGCACGAATAGTTCCGATTGAAGATCGCACAACAGGAGTTCAATTTCCTGATGTTCATTCAGTGAGCGGCTAAGACCAATCAAACTATTTAACTCATCAATGGTTCCGTATGTTTCTATTCGGAGTGAATCTTTCGGCAATCGTTTTCCGCCGAATAACGATGTTTCCCCCTTATCTCCGGTTTTGGTATAAATTTTCACACTAAAAATTTTACTTCATAAAATTTGGCAATTCATTATAGAAGTGCACAACCGTTCTTATGCCGCCAAAAAAATTATCGAGATTTAGAAATTCGTTTGGTGAGTGGGCGTTTTCATCAGGCAAACCAAAACCGAGTAGAACAGAATCGGATCCCAGAATTTTTTTAAACTGAACCACGATAGGAATAGATCCACCCTCGCGCTGATAAAGCGGTTTTTTGCCAAACCCTTTTTCCAAAGCAGATATTGCGGTTCTAACACCGGGGCTGTCAATGAGTGTAATAGCCGGTTCACCTCCATGTAGATTTCTCACCGATACTCTTACGGTTTTTGGAGTGAGGCTCTTGATATGTTTCTCAAATAACTTTGCAATTTTAGCGGGCTTTTGATTTGGAACCAGGCGCATCGATATTTTTGCAGATGCTTTAGAAGGAAGAACAGTTTTTGCGCCTTCACCCGTGAAGCCGCCCCAGATGCCGTTACATTCAAGTGTGGGTCGCGCCCATAAACGTTCAATCGTGGTAAAACCTTTCTCACCATACAATTCTTTCACGCCCAACTCTTTGGCAAATTTCTTATCGCTCCATGGTAATTTTTTAAAAGCAGCACGTTCTTCTTTCGATAGCTTCAATACGTCGTCATAAAAACCGGGAATTGTTATTTTCCCATTCTTATCGTGAAGTGACGAAATTATTTCGGTCAATGCCTGAATTGAATTATGAACGGATCCGCCGTATGAACCGGAGTGCAAATCTCTCTCCGGACCAACCAGATCAACTTGCATATAACTTAATCCGCGCAAGCCATAACAGACCGATGGAACCCCGCGTGCAAACATCGACGTATCCGAGATAAGAACTAAATCTGCTTTCAACAAGTCTTTGTGTTCTCTAAGAAATGGCTCCAGGTGTTCACTCCCTATTTCTTCTTCTCCTTCTAAAATTATTTTTATATTCACCGGCAAAGAACCGCTATTCTTCAAAAATGCTTCAATGCCCTTTAAATGTGTGAATAGTTGCCCCTTATCATCCGACGCACCGCGCCCATAAATATTTCCATCATGAATAGTTCCCTCGAATGGTGGCGATTTCCAAAGTTCAAGTGGTTCTACAGGTTGAACATCGTAGTGACCATATACAAGTACTGTTGGTTTGCCGGGAGCTTGTAGCCACTCTCCATAAACGACAGGATGTCCTGGCGTATGAAAGATCTGAACATTTTTCATCCCTAATCCGGCTATATGATCGCTCAACCATTTTGCGCATCTCATCATATCGGGTTGGTGATCCTTAGAATTACTGATACTGGGAAAACTGATGAGAGTTTTAAGTTCTGCGAGAAATTGTTCTTGATTCTCTTTTATATATTGAAGAATTTTTTCCATTGATATACCAATAATAACACCTGCAGGTTCGGTTTGAATTACCTTCAATATAAGAAAGACCCCAAGTACATGCAAGAAATTAAATAAATTAGCTGAAAAATAGATGGTTTTCGGTTTTTTTGAAAATTAATCGATATTTGATTATCTTAGTTACAAAATAGATAAAAACCATGATTATGTTTATTAATTTACTCGAAATTATTCTCCCCATTTGTTATTTCGCCACAACCTGGACTTATGCAAAAAGTTTTTATAAAAATTCGAAGCTTGCCGAATCGCTTAAAGTACGATTTATTTTTGTTACATTGATAATCCACGGATTGTACATATTTTTTAGAACTTTACAATACAATCATCCTCCAGTAACAACAGTTTTCGAGATTTTTTCATTAATCGCCTTTACTGTAACGCTTGCTTACGCTTACATAGAAATTCGGACCAAGAACAGATCGACCGGATATTTCATCTTAATATTTCCATTTTTCTCGCAATTAATCTCATCGCTGTTCATTAAAGAGTTGACAGAAATACCGCAGGTTTTACGAAGCAATCTGCTTGGAATTCATGTTGGGAGCGCGCTCATCGGTTATGCTGCAATCACTATCTCGGCTGTTTATGGCTTCCTTTATTTAATGTTATATCACGATATTAAATCGAGTCATTTTACTGTCATTTACAAACGACTTCCGAATCTTGAAATGCTCGAGAGGATGAGTTTTACCGCAACGGTCTTCGGATTCATATTCCTCACGATTGCGATATCAATCGGATATGTATGGCTGCCACGAGCGATTGAAAAATTTTCGTATGCCGACCCCAAACTTCTTAGCACAATAATAGTATGGTTAATTTATGCGGCGGGTTTGACGGCAAAAAAAATTGTCGGTTGGCAAGGGCGAAGAATTATGGTATTATCTCTCATCGGATTTATTATTACAATATTTTCGATGACCGTGATCAATTTTTTCTTCAGCAGTTTCCATAAATTTATTTAAAAAATTCGGTTGAACCGTTTTCACTTTTCAGCAGAAACGGATAGCAAAGATACATCTATCAATATTTAAACTGTTCTTATGAATATCTACTGTCTCGGTATAAACCATCGCACAGCTCCTGTTGAGATCAGGGAAAAACTTTGGTTTTCCCGCGATGAAATTGTATCGGCACTTGAGACTTTACAACAAAATAATCTCAAAGAACTTGTGCTTGTGTCTACATGCAACCGCACCGAGCTATACCATTCTTTTCGTGATGAGCTTTTAAGCAGCCAGCCGTTATGGGAAATCCTCGCCGAGCAGAAAAAAGCTGACGGCATTAGCGCTGAAAATTTTTATTCTTTGTCTTCACTAGGTGCTGTAAAACATTTATTCGGCGTTGCATCGGGAATTGATTCGATGGTATTAGGCGATGTTCAGATCTTGAATCAAATGAAAGAGGCATTCAATTTATCCCAGGAACATCAAACAACCGGATTATTGATTAATCGTCTGTTCAATACAGCTTTTCATGTTGGTAAAAGGTCACGGTCAGAGACTGAAATCGGAGAAGGCGCCGTATCGGTAAGTTACGCGGCCGCTGAACTTGCATCGAAAATTTTTGAAGAGTTAACAAAACGATCGGCTCTACTGATAGGCGCCGGTGAAACAGGTGAACTTACTGCGAAACATCTCTCAAGCCGTAATCTTGGGAATCTCATTATCGCTAACCGAACGCGCTCGCGGGCAGAAGAACTTGCCGCGAAATTAAATGGTAAAGTTACCGATTTCGATAAAATTCTCGATGAATTGCAGCATATCGATATAGTTATCAGCTCCGTGGAATCGTCGAATCATATAATAACCGAAAAAAATCTTCGCGCAGCAATGAAGCAAAGAGGAAATAAAACTTTGTTTATCATCGATATCGGAGTTCCCAGAAATATCGAACATAGCGCAAACCGGATCGAAAATATTTTTCTTTACGACATCGACGATCTAAATCAAATCATCGATAAAAATCTTGACCGGCGAAAAGCCGAAATTCCAAAAATTCAACAGATAATATTAGATGAATTATCCCAATTTAAATCATGGTACGATTCGCTGGAAGTAACTCCGACAATTCAACAACTACGCGAGCAGTTTGAAAACATCCGGATTGAAGAAGTTAAAAAGCATATACATCATTTCCCGACCGGAGAACACGAGGAGATTGAAATACTTACAAAACGTATCGTAAATAAAATATTGCATACACCTATGGTAAATTTAAAAAATAATCCTGAAGAATATTCTAAACACGAAACTCAGACTAAAGTTCATATATTGCGACATCTTTTCGGTTTAGAAAAAAAAGGAGATAAATGAAACACTCAAGATTACGAATTGGCACACGAGGAAGTCAGCTTGCTCTTTGGCAAGCCGATTGGGTAAAAGGTGAACTTCAAAAATTATATCCCTCCATCACTATCGAATTGGAGATTATTAAAACCACCGGTGATAAAATCTTAGATTCTCCACTATCAAAGATCGGAGACAAAGGATTATTCACTAAAGAAATTGAAAATGCTTTACTCGATAAACGAGTTGATTTAGCCGTTCATAGCTTAAAAGATTTACCGACAAGTTTACCTGCCGGTTTAATGATAGGAGCCATTCCAAAACGCGAAGATGTGAGAGATGTTTTCATATCTCATCCGGATAAAAAATATAAAAATTTTGATGATGTTCCTTCGGACGGCAAAATTGCTACGGGTAGTTTACGCCGCAAATGTCAGCTATTAAACTGGAAACCTCAACTTGAAATTATTGATCTGAGGGGGAATCTAAATACCCGTTTTGCCAAACTCGATTCTTCCAATTGGGATGGAATGATCCTTGCTAACGCAGGAGTGATGCGACTTGGATTTTCAAATCGGATCGCACAAATCATTACGACTGACAAAATACTGCCGGCAGTTGGTCAGGGCGCCTTAGGAATAGAAATTCGATCGGAAGATGCCGAGCTAAAATCGATTCTGGCACCACTCGTTAGTGAGGCAACTACATACTCTACACTTGCCGAACGGGCTTTTCTTCGAACTCTAGAGGGTGGATGCCAAGTACCAATCGGTGCCTATGCTCGCATTAAACAGAATAAACTTGTTTTTGATGGAATGATAGGCAGTTTAAACGGCAAGAAAATTTTACGCGGCACTATTCATGGTGAACCCACCGAGTGCGAATCGATAGGTAATGAACTCGCCAAATCGCTCTTTGATAGCGGCGGTAAAGAGATTTTAGGAAGCATAAGAACTGCTTAATCCATGAATCTTTCCGGAAAAACCATCCTAATAACCAGAGCGAGCAATCAGACCTCGGAATTTATTGATCTCATTAATGCAAATGGGGGTGTTGCTGTCTGTTTTCCCACAATTGAGATTCATCCGCCAGATGACTGGGATATGATCGACAAAGCTATCGAACGAATGTATATGTATGATGGTATCATTTTCACAAGTCAGAATGGGGTTTTGTTTTTCTTCGAACGAATTAACCATCTTCATACAAATATAAACTTACTCGATAATAAAACTATATTTGCAGTCGGTGAAAAAACTAAGCAGGTTCTTGTTGAACGAGGAATATCTTCAATTACTGTTCCCGATAAACATACCGCTTTTGATCTTTCCAGATTGATGAAAGAAGAAAACCTTCAAGGAAAATGTTATCTTTTCCCAAAAGGTGACATCGCAAATGAAATGATACCAGCTACCTTAAAAAGTTTAGGGGCTTCTGTTGATGATATTGTTGTTTATCGAACTTTACCGCCGAGTGACGTAGATGTAAAAAATATCTGTGCGATGCTCGATGGTAATAAAATTGACGTGGTAACTTTCACGAGTCCATCAACCGTGAAAAACTTTTTTAGGATAATCGGAGAGAATGGGAAAAAATATTTTAATGTAAAACCGCGGATAGCGGTAATTGGTCCGGCAACCGCAGGCGCTCTTGAAGAGTTCAATTTAGAGCCGGACATTTTACCGGCTAAACCTTCCATCGAAGCGATGATTGAATCGATAATTCTTTATTTTAATACTCACGAATAATAATAAAGTTTCCAATATGATCAACGATATTTTTCTCAAAGCATGTAAGCGGCAACCTACAAATCGAACTCCTGTCTGGATGATGCGTCAGGCGGGCAGGTATTTGCCTGAATATCGGGCGGTTCGCTCAAAAACCGACTTTCTAACTTTATGCAAAACACCTGAACTCGCGACCGAGGTCACTATTCAACCGGTCGACATACTTGGAGTTGATGCCGCAATAATATTTTCCGATATACTCGTCCTCCCCGAAGCGATGGGAATGGAGTTGATTGTTGAGGAAGGAAAAGGTGGGCCACGATTTCCTTCACCACTAAGATCAAAAGAAGCTATTAATAAAATTCAGATCCCGGATCCCAACGATAAGCTTAAGTTCGTAATGGATGCTTTGCGATTGACACGGAAATCTCTTGCCGATCGTGTTCCTCTCATCGGATTCAGCGGATCACCTTGGACCCTTGCGGCGTACATGGTAGAAGGGCATGGTTCAAAAAATTTCCGTCACGCCAAGGAACTTATTTACAACGAGCCTAAAATTGCTCATCAATTGCTCGATAAGCTTGCTAAATCGGTTGCCGCATATTTAAGCGCTCAGATCGAAGCAGGTGCGCAGGCAGTTCAGATATTTGATACATGGGGAGGTATCCTCACGCAGGATGCGTTTCAGGAATTTTCGCTATATTACATCCGGCAAATAATTGAAGAAACGAAAACAAAAGGTGCACCGATCATCGTTTTTTGTAAAGATTGCGGACATTCTCTGGAAAAAATTGCCGCTACAGGTTGTAACGTCGTCGGTTTGGATTGGTCGAACGACATCGGTGTGGCACGGAAATTAATCGGCAATTTTACTGCCCTTCAAGGAAATATGGATCCGACAATTCTCTATACAAAACCGGAACGCATACGTCAAGAAGTGAAGATGATTTTAGAAAAATTTGGAAAAGGTAATGGACACATATTTAACCTGGGACATGGCATATTGCCGGATATCCCGGTTGAACATGCGAGAGAATTTGTTCGAGCTGTAAAGGAAGAAAGCACAAAATATCACAAATAAATCAAATCATATAATCTAATTCAAAAACACACCTTATTTAAAAAGAATAATCTTTCATTAACCAGGTATGAATATTCATTCGCTACAAAAAGTCAAGCTTTACTTATTTCTTTTTATCTTTAGTATTCTCATTCTAATAAGTGGCGGCAGATTGGTTTCCAGCGACGAAGTATCAATGTACCTCACCATCGAGAGCTTGGTTCAACATGGGACATTATATATTCATCACGATAATCCTCCGAACAGCACAATTGTTGATGGCAAAGCATACACCTGGTACGAAGCTGGCAATATTACCTCTGGAATACCAATGTATTTTCTTAGCAATACTATTGCTTCTGTTCTTTCTCTTCCGGAATCAATGAAATCAATTGTTACACGCGCCGGTGTTTCTTTAACAAATTCATTCATCGGTGCTTGGATTGCAGTTCTTTTTTTCACTCTATGTACTAGATTCGGACTAAAGATCCACGCCGCCATTAGTATGTCTCTCATTCTCACGCTAAGTACATTCATACTACCTTATTATAAACTATTCATGCGAGAACCAACTCTTGCTCTTTGCATACTAGGTGGATTTATGTATCTCCTCCCCACCGGACAAAAAGTTAAAAGAAACCATTCTTTAATCATTGCTGGTGTTTTTATTGGATATGGAATCTTAACAAAACTTGTTTTTGTGCTTAACCTCATACCATTTTTACTTTTCATCATTTGGGATACGTCATCCCAGAAAAAAATTACGATTGAAAAAATCAAACTAGCATTGATATTTTTAATTCCTGTTGCAATTATTGGTTTTGGAGGAACAGGTTTATATAATTATCTTCGTTTCGGAAATCCTTACGACAATGGCTACCCCGATGTAATAGCCTTTAATACACCAATTTACGTGGGTTTATTCGGATTATTATTGAGTCCGGGTAAAGGTATTATTTGGTTTGCGCCAATAATGTTTCTTTTCATTCCAGCTTGGAAATATTTTCGTCGATTCAATTTACCTGAAGCAAATTTAATAGTTGGGCTTTTTTTTATAAACCTTCTTTTGTATAGCATTTTTGTTGCATGGGGTGGTGATGGAAGTTGGGGACCTCGGTATTTAGTCCCATTTCTTCCCATTCTTATGCTTCCAATTGCAGTATATTATAACCAAGCAACAAGGTTGGTGAAGAAAATATTTTTTCTACTCGTTCTTGCAGGAATTATTATTCAAATTGGTGGAGTAACAATTTACCCGGGAGTGTATCTTCGTGAAATTGGAGAATATCCATACCAGCGAAATTTTGATGATCCCGAATTTTTGCACAAAGCACACTTCATTCCAAACTATTCTCCGATAATCGGCCATTGGCGAATGCTTACCCGAAATTTCGATGAGCATATCACGGGAGAATACCCGCTTCTGCGCTTCAACAATACGCGTATGGGTGATCGTTTACCTATTCCGGTGGAGGATCAAAGTAAACTCCAGCATACAATGGATTTTTGGTTTACTTATGCATTATACACAGGTATCTCAACCAAAATTATTTTAGTTCTTGTTATAATGTTAAGTCTGATCACCGGAGCAACCGGATTACTTCTCCGAAATAGTCTTTCATATCAAACTGATTGAGATTCAATGGAAAATAACCTCGACTATAATGGGAAACAAGAGCTCACACATCTTGAAGTGAGTTTCAATTCGTTTCTGAACAACACTTATAAGCTGGTAAAAAACTTTATCGAAGGCAAAACGATCGCTGACATAGGTTGCGGTACAGGCATTTATGCTGAAAAATTTAAGCGCGATGGATATGATGTATCGTGTTTCGAGGGTGACACAACTCTCGTTAAAACTGCGCAAAGCCGTGGCTTATCAGTCGTTCAAATTGATATTCTATCTAAAACCTTTCGCGAAAATTTCAGCCAACAATTTGACTCCGTATACTCACTTGATGTATTAGAGCACATAGAAAACGAAGATGAATTCCTTCAAGGTATTTATGCCATACTAAAGAAAAGAGGAATTGTCGTAATAAAAGTCCCAGCATATTCGTTTCTCTACTCGGATCTTGACAAACGGATCGGACACGTAAGAAGGTATTCATCAAAACAACTCTCAAAAGCACTCACACGAAATGGTTTTGACGTTGAACATATTCGTTCATTCAATATATTAGGTTTTTTTGGATGGCTTATCATCTGTAAACTTCTCGGTAAAAGCTCCTCGGAGGTAGAAAGTGGTTTTGCAAATTTACTTTTTTCTGTTACACTTCCACTCGAAAGACGATTCTTTTCACCATTCGGGCTCAGTATTGTTGCCAAAGCCAGAAAGCAATCACATTCCTAAATACTAAATACAAAGGAGAATATTTTTTGAAATTATCAGTTATCATCCCCACTTATAATGAGCAAGCTACCCTTTGTGCTCTTCTGGATAAAGTTTTAAATGTACCAATTGAAAAAGAAATTATAATTATTGATGATTGCTCAAATGATGAAACAAAAGCTATCATCCATAAATATGCCTCATTTCCGAATATTAAAGCAATATTCCATGACAGAAATTATGGCAAAGGAAGGGCAATCAGAAGCGGTATACAACATATTACTGGGGATGTTGTTATTATTCAGGATGCTGATTTAGAATACGATCCCGAAGATTATCCCGCCCTTATCAAACCGATAATCAAAGGACAAACGAGTGTCGTCTACGGCTCTCGCGATCTCGGAATCAGAAACCATCATAGCTATTTCAGTTTTTATATTGGTGGAAAGTTTTTATCGTGGATAACCAATATTCTATATGGATCAAAAATAACCGATGAACCTACATGCTATAAAGTTTTCAAATCTGAACTTTTAAAATCGATAAATCTTAAATGCGAGAGATTTGAATTCTGCCCTGAGGTTACTGCGAAGGTTTTAAAACGCGGTGAGCAAATCGTTGAATTACCGATTCATTATTATCCGCGTACGAAAAACGAAGGTAAAAAGATAAAATGGAAAGATGGAATGGAAGCGATATGGACATTGCTAAAATATAAATTTATTGATTGAGATATTTGGAATAGAGGCAGACAAACAGGGACTGGTAATTAACCGATTATGGATTCTCCGAAAAATAAAGTAGCCGTAATTCTCTTTCAGCTTGGCGGACCCGATTCTCTTGATTCAATTGAACCGTTTTTATTCAACCTTTTTTCCGATCCCGATATAATAAATTTCCCCGGAGCGTTTTTGGCTCGTAGTTTCATTGCCCGAAAAATCTCCTCAAACCGATCTAAAAAGGTAAGAGAAAATTACCGTGCGATTGGCGGCAGATCTCCCATCCTTGCATTAACACGGGCACAAGCAATCGCGCTGGAGCAAAGTTTAAATGAGCACACTGATGCAGAAGTTTTCATTGCAATGCGCTACTGGCATCCAAACACGGAAGAAGTCATACTCAAAATCAAACATGATACATTTTCTAAAATAATTTTACTTCCGCTTTATCCGCAATACTCAAAAGCAACCACCCTCTCAAGTTTGAAGGAATGGAAGAAACAGTGCGCACTTCTGAATTATAACCCGATTCAATTAGAAACGATAGAGTCTTTTCATAACCATCCGTCGTATATCAACGCAATCACAAATCATATTAATACGGCGTTATTGCATTTTGTGGATATCGATATGAAAGATATCGACCTTGTATTCAGCGCACATAGTGTACCAGAAAGTTATGTGAAAAAGGGAGATCCGTATCAAGACCAAGTTTTAGAAACAGTGAAACTCGTCGTTCACAAAGGTAAATGGAATTCTCCACATACAGTTGGCTATCAAAGTAAAGTAGGACCGATCAAATGGCTTGGTCCATCTCTGCATGATACAATAACCGAACTGACCTCAAGTGGCAGAAAGAATTTTCTAATAATTCCAATATCGTTCGTAACCGATCATATTGAAACACTCCATGAAATCGGAATCGAAATGAGAAGATTCGCGATGGAAAGCGGTGCGAATAAATTTGAAATTATGCCGGCACTGAATAATGATAATGATTTTATAGAATGTCTTACCGCTTTGGTGCTGGAACGGATTTAAATCTTAGATATGTTTATTTAATTATTGAAATCAATTGAATCAAAATGCAACTGGCAAATTCAAAGCTGAATAATTCGGTAATCGTAATCGGCGGTGGAATATCCGGATTGCTTACCGGATACCGGCTTTCGAAACAGAACATTGATGTAACAATTCTGGAAAAAGATATTGTGGTTGGCGGCACAATGAAGACTGTTCACGATAATGGATGGCTGATTGAAACGGGTCCTAATAGCGCTCTTGAAACCACGCCGCTCATCGGCGAAGTGATCAAAAATTTGGGAATCGAATCTCAACTCATCTATGCGAACGAGCAATCATCCAAACGGTACATAGTTAAGAATGGATCGTTGATGGCTGTTCCGATGGATCCATTGTCATTTATCCGAACAAAACTATGGAGCACCGGCGGTAAGTTAAGATTGTTAAAAGAACCGTTCATAGAAAGAGGCAGTTCAGAAGAAACAATTGCCCAATTTGTTGAACGGAGACTCGGAAAAGAATTTTTAGATTACGCAATCAATCCGTTTGTCGCGGGTGTATACGCAGGTAATCCCGAGACACTTTCGGTTCGATATGCTTTTCCTAAATTGTATGCACTCGAAGAAAAATACGGTGGACTGATTAAAGGAATGATCGGATCTCGTAAGGAACGCAAAGCACGTAAGGAAATTGCAAAAGACCGTGCAAAATTATTTTCATTTTATGACGGTATGCAGAGTTTACCGTTAAAAATTTCAGAAGCGCTAGATGAGTCGATAATTACTGAATCGACTGTTGAAAGCGTGATCCCGATGAAGGTAGGAAACAGACCAATTTATACCGTAACATTTCTTCGAAAAGGTGAAAGATCAACGCTCGAAGCTCCTGTTGTTGTCTTAGCTTCTCCATCCGATGCCACCGCATCAATAATAGAGAAGATAGATCCAGAAACAGCATCGGCGCTAAGGTCAATTTATTATCCTCCCGTTGTCGAGGTGTTTCTTGGGTTTGCAAAAGAACAAGTCAATCGTAATCTTGGCGGATTCGGTTTCCTTGTTCCTGCTGTTGAACGAAAAAGAATATTAGGTACAATCTGGTCGTCTTCACTCTTCCCGAACCGTTCGCCTAAAAATCATATTGCTCTCACAACATTCGTCGGCGGTTCACGGCAACCCGAACTTACCGAATTAGATGATGATGAATTACTCGAAATCGTTCTCGACGATCTAAAAATTTTAATGCAAATTGAGAGCAAACCGGTTTATAGTAAAATTGTGGGCTGGAAAAAAGCGATACCGCAGTACAATTTAGGTTATGGAAATATACTCGATAAAATAACCAGATTTGAAGATAATTTCAGGGGCACATTCGTGACCGGCAATTATCGCGGCGGTATAGCAGTTGGAGATTGTTTCATTAATTCCGATAAAACCGTCGAAAAAATCGTTAATTACTTAAATAAAATCGATATTAGCTGACGTGCATTTGTGATCTAAAATTTGTACATTTACATAACAGTAATAGGGACTCCGATTAATGATCTAATCAAAATTCATCATAGTCGGATCAATCATCCGGACAACATTTTATATTCGGATGTTTTTATAATCAAGCAACAACAATATTTAATTCTTCAGAGAAATATTCAATAACATTTTATCCCGAGGAGCCCTTTGAACGAAAGCCTGGTACTTCTTCTTTTTAATATTTTTATCGTATTAATGTTGGCATTGGATTTAGGGATCATCCAAAAAAAAGCCCACTTCCCAAGCATGAAAGAGGCGTTGGGGTGGACTGCAGTTTGGGTTTCTCTCGCGATATTGTTTGGTTTGTTTATATGGTATGAGCGAGGCAGTATTAAAGCGCTCGAATTCTTCACAGGATACGTTGTGGAAGAAGCTCTTTCTGTTGACAATGTTTTTGTATTCATTGTTATCTTTTCTTATTTTTCCGTCCCAAAACATGCACAGCACAAAGTACTTTTCTGGGGGGTACTGAGTGCGGTCGTTTTCAGAGCAATATTCATCGTGGCAGGTGCGGCACTGATTTCCCAATTTCACTGGATAATCTACCTCCTGGGCGCATTCCTCATATTCACAGCGATTAAGCTGGCAGTTCAGCGCGAAACTGAAGTACACCCCGAACATAATCCGCTGATTCGACTCGCCCGAAAAATATTTCCCGTTACAAAAGATTACGTCGGAGAAAAGTTTTTTGTCCATCAGAACGGAAAGCGATATGCCACACCCTTGTTTCTTGTCCTCCTGATGATAGAAAGTACCGACATTGCATTCGCAACAGATTCAATACCGGCAATATTTGCCATCACGCAAGATACATTCATAATATACACTTCTAATATTTTTGCAATATTAGGATTGCGTTCTCTCTATTTTGTAGTAGCTGGTTTTATGAAGGAATTCCGATACCTTAAATATGGACTTTCTGTTGTGCTCGGCTTCATCGGAGTTAAAATGCTAATCGAGCCGTGGTATCAGATTCCGATTTTATCGTCGCTCGCAGCAATATTTATTATCATCTCAGCATCAATTGTTTTGTCGATACTCCATCCCGGCAAAAAAGAGTAATCGAAATAACTATGGAGTTTTTTTCAAACGTTTTAAATAGTATTGAAATCGATTTTCATATTGTTTTTACACTTCATCAATTTCTGAATTGATAAATGATAAACAGGAGAAATTAATATGTACGTGAAAGTCAATGGTTTTGGTATTGATTATTCAATCGAAGGACCAAATTCCGGTTTACCGATAATTTTTATTCATGGTTTCCCATTCAGCAAAGTAATGTGGAAACCGCAGATCGAAGAATTTAAAAAAGATTATGCCGTTTTATCATACGACGTGAGAGGGCACGGATTAAGTGATGTTGGCAATGGGCAATATACAATCGAGTATTGCGTAGACGATTTATTCGGTCTGCTCGACATTTTACACATCTCCAAAGCGGTACTTGTTGGATCATCGATGGGCGGATATATTGCACTCCGGGCAGTAGAAAAAAATCCGGACCGATTCAAAGGACTTGTTTTATGCGATACCCGAAGTGAAGATGATACAAATGAAGTTAAAATTAAACGTGCCGTCAACGCGAGAAACATTAAAATTTACGGTATGAAGAAATTTGCCAACCTGTTTCTTCCGACCGTTCTCACGGAAAGTAATGTCCACAAAAAAACAGAGGTGTGGAGAAATTTACATGATATTATCGAAAGAAATTCTTCGCTCGCGATGGCCGGAATGATGATTGCCTTAGCGGGTCGCACGAATTCAACGTCGTTCCTTTCGAGTATCAAAATACCGACTTTGATAATGGTCGGACAGTTCGATCAACTCACTCCCCCATCCTGTTCAATTTCCATGAAAGAAAAAATAACCGATTCCACACTGCATATCATTCCGAATGCCGCTCATATGTCGAACGTTGAAAATCCGGATGAATTTAATAAACAGCTTAAAAAATTTTTAAAATCTATTGAATAAATATTTTTCGCAAGGCAATTTGTAATAAAGGATACAGTATGAATAATCCAGCAAAATTTACTCGGCACAGACGAACCAGAATGACTCCGTTACTCCGATCAATGGTTCGCGAAACTGAACTCTCAAAGAACGATTTTATTTATCCTCTTTTTTCCGTTCCCGGTAAAAATATCAAAAAAGAAATTTCTTCAATGCCGGGTGTTTATCAAATGTCAATTGATAATATCGTAAAAGAGTGTGAAGAAGTTAAATCTTTGGGGATTCCGGCTGTGATTCTTTTCGGAATTCCATCACAAAAAGATGAAGTTGGTACTGGCGCTTACGATACGGACGGTATAATTCAACAAACAGTCCGCACAATAAAAAAAGAAGTCCCCGAAATTGTCGTCATCACAGACGTTTGTTTGTGTGAATACACGTCTCACGGACATTGCGGAATCGTTCGCGGCGAAGAAATTGTAAATGATGCCTCCATTGAATTGCTTGCAAAAGAAGCGCTCACACACGCACAAGCAGGCGCTGATATGATTGCACCCTCGGATATGTTCGATGGGCGCGTTCAGGCAATCAGATCCATTCTTGATGCAAATCATTTCGATAATATTCCTATCATGTCGTACGCAGCAAAGTATGCTTCAGGTTTTTATGGGCCATTCCGTGAAGCGGCAGAAAGCACACCTAAATTTGGTGACCGGCGTTCACACCAGATGGATCCGGCAAATTCCGATGAAGCAATCAGAGAAGTTCAAACCGACATTGAAGAAGGTGCAGACATCGTGATGGTAAAACCTGCCTTGTCTTATCTTGATGTTATTAGACGAGTGAAAGATACATTTCGCATGCCGACCGCCGCTTATAATGTCAGCGGTGAATTTTCAATGGTGAAAGCCGCCGGAAAACTTGGATGGATAGATGAGCAGCGTGTAATGATGGAAATATTAACGAGCATCAAACGCGCCGGTGCAGATATGGTCTTAACGTATCATGCGAAAGAAGCTGCAAAGCTCCTTTAAAATATCTTTGTGAAAAATATTCTTGTTACCGGTTCTAACGGATTCATCGGATCAAATCTTGTTATCGAGCTTGTCCGTCTCGGATTCAGTGTAAAAGCATTTCACCGTTCCGGTTCCAACATCGATAATCTTTCGGGAATAAATGCCGTTCATGTTATCGGTGATATTCTCGACAAGACCTCCATCCTCAATGCTATCAGAGGATGCGATACTGTTTTTCATACCGCAGCTTTAATTTCCTTTTTCAAACAAAAACAAAAAAAGCATTTCGAGATCAATGTAGAAGGAACGCGAAATGTTGTTGAAGCTTGTATGGAATCCGGTGTTGAAAAATTAATTCATACAAGTACCATCGGTGCACTCGGTTACACAACAGATGGAACTCTCACGAACGAAAATACCAACTATAATTGGGGTGAAAATATACCTTACCGGTATACAAAACATCTTGCAGAACTTGAAGTATTGAATGGAGTCGGAAACGGACTTAACGCAACAATCGTAAATCCGAGTATAATCATTGGAGCCGGAGATTTAAACATTCATGGCGGACAATTTGTGAGAGATATTAAATTGGGTAAAATTCCATTCTATGCCGACGGTGGAGTAAATGTTGTTGGAATAAGAGATGTAGTTGCCGGACATATCTCTGCAGCACGAATCGGTAAAAAAGGTGAGCGATACATTTTAGGAGGCGAGAACCTCACACACAAACAACTGTTTCAACACATCGCAACTTTGACAAACGGTAAATGCCCAAAGATTAAATTACCCGGTTGGTTAATAAAATCAGTTGCGGTTGTTTCACAAAGATTATCTCATCTGCCCGGAGTTGAATTACCATTGACACCCACCATCGCGAAAAACATTCTTGCATACAATTGGTGTTCGTATGAAAAAGCAACCAGAGAATTTGGTTACAAGCTACAACCGATTGAGAATGCAATATTGGAAGCGTATGAATGGTATAAGAAGAATGGGATGTTATAAGATGTGCCTGCCCGTCGAAGTCCGTAGGACGTAGGCGGAAGTTGTGATGTTCAATATTCAATATTGGATTTGGGATTCTGCTTCTTGGGTTGTAAATTATATCCAAATTTAATCTTTACAATCATTACAATCTTACATATTTTTTAAAATCAGTATGAAATCAACAAAATCAATCAAACTATTTGAGAATGCAAAGAAATTCATTCCCGGTGGGGTAAATTCACCTGTCCGTGCTTTCAAATCTGTCGGCATTACACCTCGTTTTATCGCCCGTGCCAAAGGTGCAAATCTTTGGGATGTTGACGGTAATAAATACATCGATTACATCGGCTCGTGGGGACCTATGATATTAGGTCATTCTCATCCATCGATTATTAAAGCCATTCGTGAAAAAGCCAAACATGGAACAAGTTTTGGCGCGCCCACCGAGCTTGAAGTGAAAATCGCACAGCTTATCACTAATATGGTTCCGTCAATAGAAATGCTGAGGATGGTTAACTCCGGGACTGAAGCAACAATGAGCGCAATACGTTTAGCACGCGCATATACAGGAAGAGAAAAGATAATTAAATTTGATGGATGTTATCATGGTCATGCAGATTCTTTCTTAATCAAAGCCGGTTCGGGTGCGACAACATTCGGCACTCCGGATAGTCCCGGCGTAACAAAATCTACTGCCGCCGACACTTTGAATGCTGCATTTAATAACATCGATTCGGTGAAAAAAATTGTCGCTGAAAATAAAAATCAAATCGCTGCCATCATTGTAGAACCTATCGTCGGAAATATGGGATGCATTCCTCCTAAAAATGGATTTCTTGAATCATTGAGATCGATCTGCACAAAGGAAAATATAGTTTTAATTTTCGACGAGGTGATGACAGGATTCCGGGTTGCACCAGGTGGTGCTCAGGAGCTGTACAAAATCAAACCCGATCTGACCACACTCGGAAAAATAATCGGCGGCGGTTTACCTGTTGGCGCTTATGGCGGGAAACGCGAAATTATGGAAATGGTTGCACCGAACGGTCCGATGTATCAGGCAGGAACGTTATCCGGGAATCCTCTAGCTATGGCGGCGGGATTTGAGATGCTTTCAATCCTTGATAAAAATAAATCGATATATAAACATCTTGAACAATCCTCGAAACACATTGAAGAAGGATTTAAAGAAAATTTCGATAAGCTGAATTTGAATTTTGTAGTTAATCGTGTAGGTTCAATGTTCACTTTATTCTTCACTAATAAGAAAGTAACCGACGCAGATTCGGCTCGCAGTTCAGATACAAAGTTATTCGGATCTTATTTCCGGGAAATGTTGGATAGCGGAATTTATCTTCCTCCATCGCAATTTGAAGCGGCTTTCGTCTCGATTGCTCATACAGATGAGATGATAGATAAAACTGTCAGAGCTAATTTCAAATCACTTAAAAGCATCTTTAAAAGATAAAGCGACCAACTGTTATTAAAAAAGCCATCCCGTATAAACGAGATGGCTTTTTTTATTACTCTTATTAGGAGGTTAGCCTCCTATAATTCCAGGAATTGAGACATCCGGTGGATTACCATTTTCACTTGTCACTTTGATGATTACATTACACGGAATCGCCGACGAAACTCCTCCTTGCGTTTGATCGACCACCTCAAACCAGAAATCAGTTGTTCCGAGACCCCGCGCCTGAGTGTCACCAAGAGTTACATCAACAAAACCTGTAACACTCAAATTAACCTGACTATTTGGCGGAGGAGTATATTGCAGACTAATCGTTATATGCGTGCCGGAGGATAACGGATTACCAAATCTATCAGACACTTTATAGTATATCCTGCTCGATCTACCACCTCTAGACACATTAAAACTATCAGCGTTGACCTCACTGATTTGAGACCATCCTGAGAAGAGAATTACAATGGTATCGTGAACCGCAATACCATTTTCACCTATAGTAACGGCAGCAATTTTAGCCATGTTTGGAACACCATAGATCGTATCCGGCGGATGTGGATTACCGCTTTGAAGCTGAACTGTCGCCTGTCCCGTTACCTTATCCGTAAATCCGGAAGCACCGATGATTCCGCCTGTTGTGCTGAAATAAACCGCAGTATTAGATTTAACCGGATTACTGTATTTATCCCCAACCTGAACCGTGATCGCATCGGTCCTACCAAGCCAGTCATAGGCTGGGAAGTTATATCTATGAGCAGCGACTGTGAAATGGACTTGATCCGGCAATCCGGCATTGACCGTAATGATGACCGGTGTTGAATAAATCCAAACGCTGTCACGCTCGCGATAAAGTTTTGCCACAAATTGCATGACACCTGATTTTGTTCCGCTGTTCACTGTTGTTGCAACACGGCCCGATACATTTGTGACTGCACGTTGCGGTGTAACATAAGCTCCGCCAGCTACCGGCTCGCCTATCAATTGGAACTCAATGGTGTCACGATGATCGATATCAATTGGGAAACCGAGCGAGTCGCGTACTTCCCATGTGATTATGGAAGATTCAGTGCCACCTACTCCATACACCGAAATCTCACGTGCGCTGATACTCAATAAAGCGATAGACCGAGCATACAAACCTGAGTCACTTGAATCCCGTATGCCAGTTGTTGTATCGCGAACAAGGTAAAAATCGTTAGACAATTGTTTACCTGCGTCTACACTGAAGTTAAGTGATTGTTGCTTATAACCCGACTTTTCTACCTTTAGCAGTCCGGGTAATGACGGTAAGCCATTTAAATTGATTGAGAAAGAATATTCTCCACTGAAAGTTGTTTGCAAACTATCAACAAGCAGATTTGAATACAAAGTAACATTTGCGTTTGTTAGCGGCAACCTTGATTGTGAATCGAATACCCGCCCAACAAGTTGAGCAACAGTTGATGCCGCATCTACTACCAGCAATACATCTCCGAGGTCGGTTGATTGTCCGCGATAAATTGTGAACGTAAAGCGTTTAGTTCTATAACCTGCTTTGTATGCTGTGATTAAAACAGGCATCGAATCGCGATCAACCAGATCGGCAGTTAGACGGAACGATCCATCAGTAGGTGTTATTACAGAATCAACCACACCCGGTAAAGTAAGTAAGAGTGTGCCGCTTCGCAACGGATACAACGTTAGACTATCCCGCAATACGCCTGATATAAGTGCAGACGAAGCAGTAGTGTCTCTATCAAGAATAATTTCAACTTCGAGGGTTTTTCCTTTTTCTATTATGATGTTGAATGTTCTTGTTATATATCCGGGATTAGATACTCTCAACTGCCCGTTCAGAAGCGTCAGGCCTGCAAGGTCGATGGTGAAAGAGAAATCACCGTTAATCGAAGTATTGGATGTATCAATCAAACTTCCAGCAGTAAGGATTAAATTGGCATCGGTAATTGGTAAACGGGTTTTATTATCCAACACACGTCCCATTAACTGCCCAGCGGTTGATCCTGCATCTACTCGTAGCAGAACATTTCCCATATTATTGGTTTGACCGCGGGTTAATGCAACCGGAAGTTGCTTTGTGCGGTAACCTGATTTCTCCACGGTAACCAGAGCACTGAGCGATTGAAGATCGACTAAATCTGCCGAGAGTCTATAGCTTCCATCCACACCTGTAATCACTGAAGTATCGGCTCCGGGTACAGTAAGGTGCACTTTTGTGTCGCGTAAAGGATAACTTGTTGCACTATCTCTAACAACACCTACTATCACTCCCGCCGATGAGTAATCGAGAGTTAAACCGACACTCAATGTTGTATCTTTAGCGACAGATATTGAAAACGATTCGGATAAATATCCGAATTTCTGAATGCTGACGGTAGCAGTTTGATTTTGGAGTTTCGATAAATCTACTTTAAACAGAAATAAACCATCAGTCCCGGTAAACGTAGTTTCACTCTTCGCCTCTGTTGTAAGAATAGTGGAGACATTTTGTAAATAACTCCCTGTAATCACATCATAAACATATCCCTGTATCGTGGAAGACCCACCGGCACTCGTTGGTGGTGTATCCTTGCACCCCCACAATGTGAGAGCAAAGAGGACAACTAAAAGACCAAGTATAATTTTTGATTTCATAAGTAATTTCCTTTACAAAATAGAAGTCATCATCATGGATTTTTTTCGAAATCGCGCGCATTGGCTTTGCGTTTATTATTTATTATCTCTTGTCGCGTTGTCCGATTCAGCATTCTTTCGCGTATCGGCTGGAGCAATTCAACTTTTAAAAGAATTATCAATTCAGCCTTCGAATTGTATTTTACATCTGAGCCGAACAAATATCTTAATCCAAGGAACCACCAAGGTAAATCTTTTAAGAAAGGAATTCCTTCTCTGCTGTTGACTTCCTGTGTCCGGATTAATCCGCCGATAACCGTTTCTTCCCCGTCATAAAGCAATGTATGTGTCTTTACCTGATTACGAGAAATTTCTGGACCTGTTGCACCGGGCGCAGATTCGCTTTGTTCAATTGTCATATTGAGGTAAACAAAGTCAGTATCAGATTGTGTGTAAATTGCCGGTGTAACTTCTATTATCGTTCCCGTGGATATCAGTTGGTTGATTGTATTGCCGGCGATATCACGAGAAGTTATAAAAATATCTTTTCCAACCTGAATTCTTCCCGGCTTACCGTTTCGTACAATTATATCGGGGCTGGTTAATACTTCACCCAGTTGGTTTGTACCGAAAAATTTTATTAACGCATCAATGTTGGCAAACTTAAATTCAGGAGGTGATTCCAGAACTCCAATTCCAGTGCTCAATGGAGGAATATTCATCTGTGACTTAGATTTTCTTGACATTGCTGGAACATGTCCGGTTGAATCGCCGAGCCCCAATCCTGAAGATAGATAAAATTCTTCGAGCGGTTCTTTTCCCTTATTTCTGAAGAAATGCCAGCTTATGCCGAATTCTTGCATTTTTGTTATATCGGTACTAAAGAAAACAGCTGATATTTTCACATCGCGGCTATCAAGAGTCGGCGGTGGTTCTCCGGGGATTGCTCCGCCGGCACCTCGTTCTACTTGCGGTGCCGCTCCTGCTTGCATAATCCGGATGTAATCAGCCTCTTCAACATACATCATACCGTTGCGTGATAAAATCATATCCAGCGCGTCGCGCCAGTGTTGATTCACCACATACACTCCGATCGGACCTTTTCTTTTTTCTAAATCGATTATTATTTTCCCGGCAAATTGTTTACTCAATTCATTTATTACAAGCAGAGCTTGATCCATTCGCATTGTTGAATCGAGTGAAACAATTTCCTGCGGGTTCACATATCCCTTCGTTTTTAATCGCGCATCACGTGCCTGACCAAAAGATGCTTGAACGAATAACAAACAAAGAGCAAATAGAAATATATAGTTCTTTTTCATGTATTCTCCGTAATTTAACTTACTTAAGCGGTTGACCTTGTTGAATATTTAGTTCATAACGTTCGGCAACACCACCACGATTCAATAAACATTCCACCTTACCTTCGTTCGGCAGGATGCGTGTGACGTAACCGAGATATACTTTATCGCCTTCTTCTAATGTTCGTGACTTCTGATTCTGATCTACAATAAACGCTTTACCCGGAATGACTGCTTTCAAAATTGAGCGCTCAACTTCAATTTCATCCGCTTGCGGTGGTGGAATTTCGTGCAAAATTAACGGATGGAACGGATTCATTCCGAGTGATTTTTGCATTGCCGTAATCATGCCCGGAGCATTATTCAATTCAGGCATCGAAGAATAGTATGCCTGTACTTCCATCTCGAACAAAACCAGAATTTTTGTTTCATTCGTAGTTGCCGATTTCGATTCGTACCCACGAAGCGTGAGATTTGCAACTTTGAATAGCCTCTTTCCGCTTTCCGTAAGCCAGATAAAATTATAAAGATTACGGAATGGTCCTTCTCCTTTTAACGAATAAACATTGTACCCGAAACTTCCAAAATCTCTTGGACCGACATAAGTCATGTCCATTTTAATCTCACCGCTGATATCCATCGTGCGGTTAAAATATCCGTACGTTTCACCGGTAATATCACGTGGGGGGACATCTTTATTACGGGTTTCCCAACGCTTCTTTATTTCAACAAGCCGCGCCGATACCGTATTGTATGTATTCGCAAGATCTGGAGTATTTTGCAACTCGACTTCAATACGCCTGATCTCCAATTCAATATTCTTAAGCTTCTTCGGAAGTGAGAGAGATGTAAAAAATAATCCCACTGCCAGTATGAGCACAAGAAAAATGCTTAAGACAACTGTATTGCGTACTATGTATGACAAAGGAATCTCCGATTGTTTTTATTCATTATCGTAATTATTTTTTTGTTCCATCCGCAGGTGGTTGTTCTGATTCTGCAGGTTTTTCGATTTGCGGAGGAATTGAAATCATAAAATTATACACCGGAGGTGTATTTGGTCTAATTTCTCGAACTTCTACTTTTGTTAAAGTCGAATTTTCAAAGAGCGCGGCAATACGCGGAATTCTACCTCGGTAAAGAGCAAAACCTTGAATTGCCATTGCTCCGCCCGGTTGCGCACGCAACTCGGTAATCCATGTCGCCCCTAAATCATCGACACCCTTGGTTAACTGGGCGATGGTTTTATTCCACCTGTCGGCGCCGGGGATCAGAGAATCGTAAACCGCGAGTGCCGTGTTGAAGCGATTTATTTGCTCTTCGAGACCGCCGATTGCGGTTTTCATTTTTTCATTCTCACCAATTTTATCCTGTAATTGTGAAAGCGTTCTTTGCCTGAGTGTAATTTCACGCTGAACTGTTGCATACCTAGTAGTGAAAAAGAATGATGATAGAAATACCAGCATAAGAAGCACGTACCCGTGCCAGGCAAGTTTAAACGCACGCTGACCTTCGCGAACGGCTTCGGGCAATAAATTGGTCGGATAAAATCCGGGATGATCGTCGTCTAAAACTTTCCACGCTGTAGCTATTGGTATTGCAAATTCGGGTATCTGCAGCTGGATCTCGGGGGGAAGGGATGTTGCGTCGAGCTGGGGTGTGAGCAAATATTGAATTGCCACATCCGGAAGTTGTTCCTTCATGAACTCTTCGAAGTTAATTTTTTTACTTTCACCCGCTATGAATATTTTATCGATACGGGGAATTCCCATGTTATCTTGTTCGAGAAGCAAGCGACTGTAGACAGTGTTCTGAATATTCGGAGAATCATAACCTTCTCCAAGAACAGGCGCGAAATGGAAAAATTCCGTTCCCTTCATGAAGATAAGACGGGTAAATTCTGCGCCGATATAAATGATTGTTGTAATCTCCTCCGGCGCGAAACCATAATTTGCCCGCGTGAGGTTCATCAGTGCAACATCACCGATCTCGATCAATGAAATCCGCGGAAGACGTTTACCCAAAAACGGTTTAATATCTTCTAAAAGATTGAGCAACGATACACCGTCTTCGCGCACAACACAAACGAGATTTTTTTCAACCGAATAAAAATGATCGATCGCATCTGGAGCGGGTTGAACAGCACGAACGCTTCTTAATTCATCAAGAATACGTTGTTTAAGCTTTTTTTTCTCCAACCCGAAATCGCTTTCAAGTGTGTGATAATAAATGCTCGGCTCGGTTATCGAATAGCTAAATACATAATCATTCGTATTGTATTTAGAGATTAAACCTAAAAGAACATTACTATTGTTTCCGGAACTATCCGTCGCTTGCTCGGTGCTGCCTAAAGCAAATGTTTCGCCTGTATCGGAGAGATTATCCAGATCGACATTAGCAACCTGTCGCTCCTCCAGTTTGGTAACAAGCGAAGCAGATTGTAGTTCGTCTATTACAACATTTCCTTTTTTGATCGATAATTTCGCGAGCTTAAGTTCAAGCCCGTCTACAAAAATACCGATTGCCGAAGATTTTCTGCCGCGTAGTGAAGCCATAAAATTTCCTTAGTTTGTCTCCGATTATTTATCGCTCGTAGTCGCGATATTCAACAATTGCTGCAAACGTCTCTTGTTGTTCGCAAAGTTCATTGCTACCTCGAGAGATATTTTTCGTTGTAGATATAATCTTTTTAAATCTTGTTCCATCGTGCACATTCCGAGTTCGCCCGATTCGGACATCATCTGGTATATCTCTCCCGTGTTGGTATTCTTAATCGCGGCTCGTACAGATGGAGTTGCAATCATAATTTCCTTCGCAAGTACACGTTTCTTATCTAAGCTGGGTACTAATTTTTGAGACATAACACATTGTAAAACGTCGGCCAATCGCAGGCGGACGCGCTCTTGTTCGATGGGGGGCACCTCGCCGATTATTCTGTCAATACTATCGACTGCTGATGATGTATGTAGCGTGGAAAATACTTTATGACCGCTGTCTGTCACCTCGAGCGCCGTAAGAATAGTATCGGGATCACGAAGCTCACCGATGATAATAATATCAGGATCCTGGCGAAGCGATTGTACCGTACCTTCCTTAAATGAAAGCACATCACGCCCTACTTCCCGATGCCTGATGATACAACGATCAGATCGATGCACGTATTCAACAGGCGAGGCAATGACCACAGCATGAGCATCGATCTGGTGGTTATTCATATCGAGAATGCTATCCAGGGTTGAACTTTTACCTGAGCCGGTTATACCCGTGACTAAAATAAGCCCTTCCTTCGTGTGAGCCAGACTTAAAACTTTTGTAACATTGGGATGAAATTCGAGCGATTTGTATGGACGAACTTCGGCATTGATTGCGCGAAGATTTAGCGCTATCTGATCCAGATCGAAGTAAGTATCAGCCCTGAACCGATGCATTTGATCATTTTCGAAAATTGTGTATGAAAAATCAAGGTTTCGATTTTCATATAAAAATTGTCTTTGTCGTTCAAGCAGAATACTCTGGATAAGTACATTCATTTCATCGAATGTGAAAGCAGGAAGAGTTGGATCGGGTTTCTTTGTGCCGTGAATGCGGTACCAAATTTTTCCTTGGCTTCCAAATCCTCCAAGATCAATATCGGAAGCGGAGATTTCGAACATTCGCATCAGAAAACTATCGAACATCCGCTTAATAATCACCCGTTCTTCTTGAGATTGACGGGCAACCAGATCACCGATCAACATTTGGCGTTCGACGCCGTATGATGTTTCGGGGATGTTGCTTACTATCTGTTTTATTATCGACTTTGCTTCTTCAATCATATTTCTCTCTCAAGCTAAACTTTAACTCCTATCAGATAGCTGCATATACATTCATGGCGTGTAATATATGCAAAAGTTTAATTCTTGTCAAATTTTTTAAAAAAACGAAAAAAATTTCCATACAAATAAAAAATGCCTCGAAATTATACTTGATTTACCCATTTCGAGGCGAATTTTTTCTGCCTATTCAACGAAACTTATTCATACCATGAAACAACTCTGTATGCTTGCATCTTATTTATAAATGTTGCCATCTGAAGTGCTTCAACGCTATAACGGATATCGGCAGTTCCCTTCATCGTCAAGCTACTACCCGAAGGTCCAGTAGCCAAAACTGCACCCCAAATTTGAGGTGTGCCGGTAGCAGATGAAACTTCAACAGTGGTATTTTCGCTGTAGGCA
The DNA here is from genome assembly GCA_016214905.1 of Ignavibacteriales bacterium. NCBI lineage: Bacteria > Pseudomonadati > Ignavibacteriota > Ignavibacteria > Ignavibacteriales > Ignavibacteriales bacterium. The sequence goes on from JACRMQ010000005.1 coordinate 162,663, forward strand.
ATAACCAGCCCATAGAAATCGAAAGTTCCAACAAAATCTATATCACCATGAACTATTAAAACACCATAGAACTTACCACCTCCACCAAACTTCGCTTTGCCATCCACATAACCAATAATTGGAGTTGATGGAGTACCATAATTACCAGTATTATTACTACCATTTGCAAAAACAACATCAGCGCTGCTTATATATTCCGGCACATAAGAACCTGGATCGTCAGGGGGATTCACAATTATTTTTTTTGGATCTCCGGTAATGTATCCACTACTTCCGGCAATCAATAAACTTTCAGCTTTTGAAATAACAGAAACACCGTTAGTATCTAAAGCCGAATTACCTCGGGTACCATTCATATTATAGTTTTCACCGTAGATATGTGGATTACCGTTGAAGTTTAGTTGAAATCCGTCTGAACATAAACCAACTGCAGAATTTATTTTTGGAAATGGTTTCGGAGATCGCGATAAACGCAGTTTCATTCTATATATCGTGTCCATGTAAAAAGCTCTGCTCGTCATGTCAAACAATTTTCTTGTCACGGGATCTACTACCTGAACAGTAACAGTGCATTTCCCAGCCATTACACTCGGGACTATTTTTGCTATTTCATTTCGTTCGAGTGGATTTACGACCGATGAATCATTTGTATCCAGTCGGCGCAACAGCAAGTTAACTCCTGTATGGGCGATGTTTCTGGAAGTTGAATACTTCATGAAGCCCGTAACGTTTTCCGATAGTTGGTTCTTAGATCGATTAATATTGAACGAAATAATTCCAACAACCACAGATAGACCTAACACAATCAATAATGCCATTTTCCCCATAACTATAACTCCTTCATATTACTGTAAATTTCTAGGATAAATTAATTTTTGATACATAGCATGAGTATATGATCTACCTCCTGCTCGAGTTGTGTCAAAGGGTTCGGGACTCTCTAATCGTAATCGTATTTTTACGGACCTAATCTTATCGAGATTCGCTCCCGTTATAGGAAATACGAGTTTTGTATCTGTCGAATCAAAGTAAGCCAGTGAAAAATCAATAACGCTGTAATTAATATAAACTTTTGTAATATTTTCTATGCGGAACAACATTTTATCCAGAGGATTTTTTGAATTTAAAACATAATCACCCAGCCCATATTCCACAATGTCAGTAGCACCCGAAATGTCTTTAAGGTTGGTTTTAAATTTAATATGTGAACTCTCCGCAATTGTTATTGCAGGTCGGGCGGCACCTGTGATTGTATAACCAACTTTATAGAAATCGAATTCTATAATACGGGCAAGTTGAATAGTTTCCATCTGAGTATTGAACTCTACCATTCCGCGATAGTTTTCATCCGATAGATTGATATTTACATTCATCACCATTAGAATTATCATTCCCGCAATCACGGAAGCAAATATTATATCCAACATCACTGTCATATATATCTCCTTTTATAAATAACGCCGGTATATGGCTATATCAGAGAGTTGAAGATAATAAGGGCTTGCCCACTCATCATAATTTCTATCGTCGACTGCAAGGTTCCTATGACGTACATAAACATTTACTTTTTTTAAAAATGTCTGTGAACCCGATTGGATATCCGGATTTGACTCTGTAACATAAATTACTGTGACTTTTACAGTAAAAAGACCCAACGATTGTGAATAATAATAACGTCGATAGTTATGATAATCATCTATATCATTATAATAAATAGCGGAGCGATAGCTAATCGAAGTATCGGGTGGTTCTGGTTGAGGAACTAAATTAACTTCATTCCTCGGCTCATTTGTGGTAATTCCAACCTCAGGTCCCAGACGAGCAATTGTTGTAAATTTTGACTCTTGTCCCGGGAATACTTTGTTTATCACTGTAGCCGAATCGAATTGAGCGGTTAAAATTTCATCGAGCATAGATTGTGCTATTGAAGTTGCCGCGAGCGAGGCTTCAGCTTGTAGAATAGTCGTTGTTTTGCTGATTATCAGTGAATTCACAGACATCGATACAATCGATAGAAGTGTTAATGCGCCAATTACTAGAAGCAGTTGTCCGGTATTCATAAGATTACTATTTCTTTTTAATCAAGTTACTTCAGTTACTTGCGACATTCAACCCAATTGTGATAAATATCATATGGAACTCAATCTTCCGTTGTAGTAGCAATTATTTCTTCTAATGTTGTGGCCCCTTCCATCATTCTTTCCATACCTGAGCGGCGCAATGTCCACATTCCGTCTTTGATCGCTTGTTCACGAAGCGCATTCTCATCAACTTCGTCTCCTGCGGTTACTATCAATTGTTTAATTTCACGTGTAAAATATAATGCTTCGTGGATGGCCGCCCGCCCTTTCCAGCCACCATTACATTTTTCACATCCGACCGGGGCATAAAATGTAGCACTCTTTATCATTTCATCGGTAAATCCGAACTTATTGAATATTTCCTTATCTTTCTCGGTCATCTTCATAGGTTTTTTACAAAGTGGACATAAGGTTCTTATCAACCTTTGTGCGACCACAATATTTATAGCATACGCGATCAGAAAAGGTTCTATCCCCATTTTAAACAGACGTGAAATTGCGCTCGGTGCATCGTTTGTGTGCAATGTTGAAAATGTCAGATGTCCCGTGTTTGCAAGCTTCACAGCTATTTCGGCTGTAGTTTTATCGCGCATCTCACCAACCAGCACAATATCAGGATCGTGACGGAGAATACCGCGTATCGCAAGATCGAAATCCATCTTCGGTCCAATTTTTAACTGCCTTGCACCTTTAATTATATATTCTACAGGATCTTCGACCGTTAAAACGTTTACAGTCGGATCTATGACTTGATGGAGTGCGGCAATCAGTGTTGTACTTTTTCCACTTCCGGTTGGACCTGTTAATATCACAATTCCTTGAGGTTTGGAAATTGCTTTGTAGAAAAAGTCGCGCGCCGGTCCTTGAAGACCGAGTTTGTTGAGATCGGTGATAACTTTACGGTCATCTAAAACACGGATAACAATACTTTCGAATTTATGTTTGAACTCGGTACCAACGATCGGCATGATTGAAACTCTGAAACGGATCTGGTGCCCGTCGATTGTTCGCTGGATAAAACCGTCCTGCGACATTTCACGCTCAAACCGATCAACATTTTTCGATCGGTCTTTTACAACGGCAGCAACTGCTTCAGGCATTGTATTTTCCTGGACATGCCATATTTTCAAATTGCCATCGAGCCGCATCAGGATTTCGGTCCTGTTACCTTCTTTCCCGATTATATGAATATCGCTCGATCCGGACCGAACTGCTTCGACCAGACATCCTTCCACCAAATTGACAAGAGCGCTTTTGTTAATTTCACTTTCGAGTGTTTCCTCATCAACGCTCCCCTCATCTTCCACACCAGTTTGTAACTGAACGTCGGCATTCGCAAGCAACTTAAGAAATTCATTCTCGGGCGGCACTACTTGTTCTAACAGGTTCTGCAAGTCTTTCATCCTGCAGTAACAAACCTCATATTTTTTCACGCCAAAATTTCTTGCCACCGATGGTATGTTTCGATCGGTTGGATCTCCTGCAATTATTATTAATTTATCCGGTTGCTTTTCATCAAACTTCAGCGGCAACATTTTAGTCTGAATCAGAAGATCGCGGTAATTTTCAGGTAAAGTATCTACATATTTTTTAATAAATTCAATCCGCGGCGGATCGACGAGTTCATCGCTCAGGTAAATTTCTCGAAAGGCATAGAGATTGGCGACTTCCCGAAAAACCAGATCGTGATCTATTCGAAAATCGGTTACTAATATTTGCCCCAGATTGCGACGTGTTTTCTTATCTTCACTTTCGCGCACACGAAGCGATCTTTCAAGAGTTTCATAATCTATGATACCCTTCTTCAGAAGCGTGTAACCTATTTTATCGGTAATATCAACATCTGCCATTTTATTTGTCCAAAATTACATAGTACCGTCAATCATTTACCACCCATGCTACTTGGGTGGAATGTAGCCGTTTCAGAAGATACGAGTGTCAATAAAGTCAATACGATCATGATTATCATATTCACCCAAAGTTGGATAAAATCGATCGCGTTTCTCATTTTATAATTTGTTTCTTTTTCATAATACTCGGCGAGCTGTAATGCGGTGTGTTTTACAGTACCGGTTTCAGCGCCGGAATGGAAACGGGATATCGCTGTTTTAGTGAAAACGTTGCTTGCCTCGAACGCCTCGGTGATGCCGGCGCCTCTTTCAACCATCATCGGAATTGCAATTGTTTTTATCTGGTGTTCCATATATTTATTACTGCACGCTTCGGCAGCCATCCTGATCACGTCGATGTTCTCACCTGCCCCGCTATATAAAGCATAAAATACACGGCAAAAAATTTCGATTGCCGATTTATGGAGCAAAGAACCTAACACCGGGATTTTCCATATGTATTGATCGAGAATAAATCTTCCTCTCTCAGTAGTAAAAAATCGGATTGCAAACACAATCGGTATCAGCGTGAGGATGAGTATGACAAGAAAATTATCTTGAAGAAAATAACTCATTTGCAATGAATAGTAGGTCATAGGAAACTGACGCATATCCACTTTTAATCTGACAAAGACTTCAGCCATATCCGGGAAAATGAATCCCACATAATAAACGCAAGCACCGAACAATGCTACCAGCGTTACTGCGGGCATGATGAGTGCGCTCTTTAGGTTTTTTTTGAATTCAGCGCGTCGCTCAAGGAATTTCGCCGTGCTATCGTAAATCTCAGCCATATTTCCGCTCTTTGACGCTAGCCCTAGCATGTGCGCGGCAAATCTGCCCAACACCCCTTCTTGTTTAACAAAAACTTTCTCGCTGTCTTTACCTTGTTTCAATTCATTATTGATTTCACGGATAGAATCGCGGAGAGTTTTATTTTCGATGTCATTTACCATAAGTTGTAAAATCTCATTGTATGGTAATTTCTGACGGATGAGATCTGCGCTTACCCGAACGAATGTGACAATTTCTGCGTTGGGAGGTTTAATTTTAAAATCAACTGTCTTCTTCCGCACGCTGAGAACACGGAATCCCATTTTGGAAAGGGCATCCTGAACTTCCTCTTTGGTGAAAGCTTTTTGCTCACCCAGCAACGGTTTTTCTCCGCCACGCTGAACTTTATATAAGAATGTAGCACGCGGCAGAACACGTAGCAACTTAAATTTTCTCGTCGCAGCCATTTGCTGCGATTTTTGTTTTGCAACACGAGGATTCTCGGCTTCTATAATTCCCTGTATCGCTTTTCCAGAAGTCGAGATACCCTCTATCCGAAATTCAGGCATTGAACCACTCCGTTTCTATTTTTCTACTATTTTACAACTGCTCGTCCGACCCTATCGACCTTGCTTGTTGTATCAATCGGCGACGATATCTTTTGCCGAAGCAATCTACGTTACATTTTTTTAAAAAGCAACCTGTATATTAACCAGATCACAATTGGTTGCTTTCAATCACCTAAGACAAAAATGCTTTGCCAGATTTCGAGGATCATCGTCCTGTTACATCTGGCAAAGCAAATATATCGGCGCTCCAGAACATCTCATCTATAATTTGAGATGCCAAAGCTATACTATATTAATTACCAGCCCGAACTATATGACAGAGTTGTCTTTCCGGTCGAATCAACCGTACAATCTGAGGTATAGCTTGAACTGAGCGATGAGACACCACGGAAAACGATTGTTGTGGCAGTTCCGGCAGTTTGAATTGTGTAAGTACCGTTATCATCCGATGCCATCTTAGTTGGTACAGTATAATTAACATACGATCCACCGCCTCCGCCCATGGTTGTCGGACGAATTTTATATTGGTATGCATTAGCTGCAATATTTACCAAGCTCGATGTAACACCGTCTTTATTCGCTTGTGTACTGTGTGCACCGAATTGTGAAATACCAACTGCGATGGCTATACCGACGATTATAACGCCGAGTATGATAAGTAGAAGTTGTTGCTGACCCATAATAAATCTCCTTTAGATTGTTGTTGTGTGTTATTTGATGTTTAATAATTAAATAAATTTTTGTGTTCTACCAACCGTTATAACTTATAGATGCTTTACCCATACTATCTATTGTGCATGTTGCATTCCAGCTTGAATTTTGAGATGAAGTTCCGCGTATTTGTATTTGTGTAGCTGTTACTGATCCAAATACCTGATACGCACCGTTCTCATCGGATTGCAACTTTACCGGTACAGAATAACCTACATACGATGGAAGCCCACCACCAAGTGTTCTGGGTCTAATTTTATATTCATATGCGTTCGCTGCTACACTCATCAAGCCGCTGGTTATTCCATCTTTATTCGATTCAGTACTCTGAGCGCTAAACATTGTTACACCCACAGCTATCGCTATTCCGACTATGATTACTCCAAGTATTAAAAGTAGCAATTGTTGCTGTCCCATTTTTTTTATCCATCATTAGTTATATTTTATCGCTCAATTATTTTGTCTTACCTCTATGGTCTCAATTGATATGCCAAACATGAAAGCTCCATAAAAAAATGGTAAAATTGTTGAAAACGATGAAATTTTAGATAATATTAAAAAGTATCGGATTACAGATAAAAAGACAAAGGTAATTTCTACCTGATGATAAGAAATAATTACTGGTTATTGGATGATCAAAGGTTATTATCTAATATCCGACACACCCCTCGCTAAGAATCTGCCATGATTTGAACTCCCTCTCCACGTTCTATCCGCGACAATAACTTTACCACGGGAAAGAACAACTGAAGCATCTCCTCTGATTTCTACTCCCTCATACATATTGTAGTCGACTCTCATATGATGAGTACTTGAAGAAATTCGATGTTTTTTGGTAGGATCCCAAATTGTAATATCGGCGTCACTACCAACTGTTATAGTCCCTTTTTTAGGATACAAACCGAATATTTTCGCCGGTCGGGTTGAAACAAGATCGACCCAACGATTCAAAGAAATTCTTCTATTATTTACACCACCTTCGAAAAGTAAATGCAGTCTATTTTCAATCCCAGGTCCGCCATTCGGAATTTTTGAAAAATTATCACGTCCAAGTTCTTTGTCCCCAATAAAATTAAAAGGACAATGATCCGTTGCAACTACATCAAGAGTATTCAATCTTAATCCTTCCCATAATGCTTCTTGATGATTCTGTTCACGCACTGGAGGTGTAAATACATACTTCGCACCTTCAAAATTTGGTTTATCAATATCATTCGTCGATAGGAACAAATACTGCGGACATGTTTCTCCAAGAACCGGAAAATTCATTTGTTTTCCTTCCTCAATTTCTTTTAACGCATCGGATGAAGAAACGTGAACAATATATAAAGGCGCTTCGGCTTTTGCCGCAAGGTCGATCGCTCTCTTCACCGCAATCGCTTCAGTTGATGGGGGACGCGTTAACGCATGATATTTAGGTGATATATTCCCAGCTCCAAGAGCTTGCTTAACACGTGCCTCAATATCATTTCCATCCTCTGCGTGCAGACAAATTAATCCTCCGTACTCGTTTGAAATTTTTAGAGCTTGAAAAATCGTTTCATCATCTACCATCAACGATCCGGGATACGCCATGAATAATTTAAAACTGGTAACACCTTCGCTCATAAGATATTTGATATCTTCGTCGAATGAATTCCCCAATTCTGTAACAATCATATGAAAACTATAATCTATAGATGATTTACCAGAAGCTTTGCTATGCCAGAGTTCCAGAGCATTTTGCATTCGCATTCCTCGCGATTGTGTTGCATAATCTATTATAGTAGTCGTTCCACCAAAAGCGGCGGCACGGGTTCCTGTTTCAAAGTCATCGCGAGAAACAATATTACCCAACACCATATCGAGATGCGTGTGCACATCCACGCCACCGGGTATAACATATTTTCCTTCCGCATCGATTGACTCAACTTCATCTAAATATATATTTGGTTCAATACGTGATATTTTTTCATCTTCTATTAAAATATCTTGCTGCGAAACAGATTCCGCTGTTATAATTGTTCCATTCTTTATCAATAATGCCATTAATCCATATTCCTTTGAAATATTTTTTCGATATGAGAAAGTAACTGATTTTAAATCTATAGTCAAGGATTGCTTTTCCGTTCGGTTTGACGTATATTTTCGATGAAGGTGAATCTACTTAAAGTCAGAATAACAATATTAATTGGAAAAGGATAAGCGCGTGGATAAATTCATCATTACTGGAGGAAATACACTTAATGGGTGTGTAAAAATTGGCGGTTCAAAAAATGCGGCATTGGCGCTCATGCCTGCAACGCTTTTAGCCAGCGGAAAATATCAGTTCGATAACATGCCCGAACTTCGCGACATTTCTACCATGTCGAAGCTCCTCGAAATGATGGGTGTGGATTCAGATAAGCATAATCAGTCCCTATCGATAAATACATTTCGCGTGAATAAGTTCGAAGCTCCCTATGAGCAAGTGAAGAAAATGCGTGCTTCAATTTATGTTTTAGGTCCGCTCGTATCAAGATATGGATACGCGAAGGTTTCATTACCCGGTGGTTGCGCGTGGGGACCGCGACCTGTTAATCTTCATATTGAAGGAATAAGGAAGTTGGGCGCGAAGATCGAGATCGATCAGGGATATATCATCGCGAAGGCAAACAGATTGAAGGGTGCGCGGATTGCTTTTGATGTTTCAAGTGTCGGCGCCACAGGGAATGTGATGATGGCGGCTGCTCTTGCAAAAGGAACATCGGTGATTGAAAACGCAGCCATCGAACCGGAAATAATCGCTCTCACAGAATTTTTGATCAAGATGGGGGCGCGCATCGACGGTATCGGAACGACACGGTTAGAAATCGAAGGGGTTGATGCGTTGCATCCTGTTAATGAAAGTATGATTCCCGATAGAATTGAAGCCGGAACATTTTTAATAGCCGCCGCGCTGACCGGTAGCAAGATCAAAATCGAAAATTGCAATCCAAACCATCTCTCTTCCCTTTTGGCGAAATTGGAAAAAGCAGGCTCGAGATTACAAATAGGATCGGATTGGATAAAAATTCAATCACCAAAAAATCCTAATCCTGTTGATGTTACAACTGCGGTATATCCGGGATTTCCAACCGACATGCAAGCGCAATGGTTGTCACTAATGTCGGTTGCAAAGGGATCATCAGTGATTACCGATACGATATACTTCGACAGATTTAAACATGTACCTGAATTAATCCGACTTGGCGCCAACATTGAATTAAACCGGAACACTGCAATAGTTAAGGGAGTGAAACAACTTAAAGCCGCAAAGGTAATGTCGACCGACCTGCGTGCCTCTGCAAGCTTGGTACTAGCCGGACTGATAGCAAAAGGAAAGACTGAAGTCCTCCGCGTTTATCACCTCGATCGCGGATATGAACGATTAGAGAAAAAATTGCAGACACTCGGGGCAAAAATAAGAAGAGTTTCCGGTAAAGAATATTAATTTTATTTCCGATCATTTTTTAATGCAAGAATTAGAACCCGATCCGAGAGATTATCGCGAGACGCTTTTATCTGAAGCGGTGAATACCGAATCACCGCAAATGAATAAGACACTCTCTGTTTTTCGGACTTACTGGAAACAATTATTCATTCTATCTTTATGCACTCTATTCATTTACGGAATTACCGTCACATACGATTTTGTCAATTACGATGATTACTACCTTGTTTCCCAGAACGAATCATTCCTAAAAAATCCGGGAAATATCATTGCCTCGTTCTCGACCAGTGCATTTACATCATGGCGACAAGAAAGCATCTATTACCGTCCGATACTTTTAATAAGCTATATCCTCGACTATCAAATTTGGAAACTAAATCCGGCAGGATATCATGCCACAAACATCATCTTACATCTGATAACAGTAGCATTCATTTTTTTTCTATTTAACTCTCTTTCTAAACAAATATGGCTCGCCTTAATTGCCGCTTTATTTTTCGCCGTCCATCCCATAAATGTTGAATCGGTTGCGTGGATTGCGGGCAGAAATGATATTCTCCTCGCGCTCTTCGTCGTTTTGATGATTTATTGGTATCATCTGCATTATGAAGTTGAAGAAAAATCGAACCGATATTTTATTCTGAGCGTCGTTGCTTTTTCTCTCGCCTTGTTCACTAAGGAATCAGCCGCGTTTTATCTCGCATTGATACCTTTATACGAACTTGTCATAAAAAAAGAACCTCTTCAATTATTATTCACAAAGATTAAGATTAAAAAATTCTCACTGTTGTTATCTCCGTTGATCATTTATCTTCTTATCCGAATTTTACTTTTGGGGAAAATGATTGGCGCGGAAGAGATGTACGGTAAACTTCCGTTCTGGAGTCGGGTTCAGATTCTTCCGGCTATACTTACAGAAAATATTAAATTGCTTCTTGCTCCAATAAATTTATCGGTTGAGCATCCACTCGACCAATTGCTCTGGCTCGAATCTCCATGGAATATAATAGCGTTGATCGTTACGATCACGCTCTCAATTTTATTTATTTTCTCTTTACGCCAAAAAAATGTTTTTAGTTTTGCTTTGCTATGGATTGGCGTCGGTTTGATACCATCTTTAAATATTATACCATTGGCTGTTCCGATTCTCGAACATCGCCTTTACACACCGATGGTTGGATTTGCTTTCGTTTTTGTAACGCTTATTTCAAGTATCAACATCGGAAAGAATTTCCTTACAACAAGAATAGCGGTAATATTGTTGGTAATTGCCTTTACAATTTCTTCCTTTTTGCAAGTTCCTGTTTGGAAAAATAGCGAATCGTTATGGCTTAATGCTATCGAGAAAGCTCCGACCGCGAGTCGATCATACTTTAATCTTGCAGGACACTATTTCGACAAGCAAGAATACGACCGATCAATTATTCTCTTAAAAAAATATATCGAATTAAAACCTGATGATTTTTTAGGATATTCAAAGTTGAGACAGACTTATTACATATCGGGAAAAATACCCGAAGCTGTCTCGGTGTGTAGAACACTTATTTCACTTGAACCAAAAAACGAGAATCGTTACATCGAATTAGCCGCGTTGTTCGAACAACTGAGTCTTCCCGACAGCGCAATCAACACTTACCTTCAAGCGTTGAATAAAGATTCAATTTCATACCGCATTCATGAACGATTGGGATTACTGTACGCAAATCTGAATAACCGAGAAAACGCGATACAATCGTTGCTGCAATCTGTCCGCATCAAACCGGATTATGCTTCCGCATATTTCAATCTTGGAAAAATATACTCTATGATAGGGAAAACCGACAGCGCGTTGATCATGATTGAGCGCGGAGAAAGTTTTGGGAAAATACCGACCGATATGGTTCAGTTAAAAAATATTCTGCTTGGCTCCAAATCGGATAAGTAACATTCCGAACAGACCTTAATTTATTATCTTTGCTTTTCTACCAAAATTTGGCGATATTGAGGCACTTTCTCATTAATTTATATTAAAGGAATTTTAATAATGACAACAATAATAGAAGTTTGTGCACGCGAAATCCTTGACTCTCGAGGAAATCCAACACTTGAAGCCGATGTTGTTCTTGAATCAGGTATAGTCGGGCGTGCAGCTGTCCCTAGTGGCGCCTCTACTGGCGAGCATGAAGCTATGGAATTGCGCGATGGTGACAAAAATCGATATAATGGAAAAGGAGTTCAGAAAGCCGTAAAAAATGTAAATGATATTATCGCAGATAAAATTATTGGTTTCGATACCCTTGACCAAAGTGGCATTGATAAACTTATGATCGCAATTGATGGAACAAAAAATAAAAATAAACTTGGGGCAAATGCAATTTTAGCTGTATCTATAGCCGCCGCTAAAGCGGCTTCATTATCGCTACAAATACCACTATACCGCTACATAGGTGGAAAAACAGCGAGAGTACTGCCTGTCCCAATGATGAACATAATGAATGGCGGCAAGCATGCCGATAATAATTTGGATATCCAAGAAATTATGATAATGCCTTTAGGTGCCCAAAATATTACAGAAGCAGTTAGGATGGGATCAGAAGTATTTCATTCATTAAAGAAAGTTCTAAATTCAAAAAATTATTCAACTGGTGTTGGTGATGAAGGTGGTTTTGCGCCAACCGTGAAATCAAATGAAGAAGCAATGTCACTGATAGTTACCGCGATTGAGAATGCAAGGTATGAACCTGGCAAGGACGTAAGTTTAGCTCTCGATGTCGCAGCGAGCGAATTATATAATAATAAAGGTTACACATTAAATGCTGAGAAAAATTTTAAAAATAGGCATGCGGAAGATTTAGTAAAGTACTACGAATATCTCGTTAATAAATTTCCTATCGTGTCAATAGAAGATGGTTTTGATGAAAATGATTGGGATGGTTGGAAAATCGCAACTGACATTCTCGGAAAATCAATTCAACTCGTGGGGGACGATTTATTTGTTACAAATGTGGATAAATTATTATTGGGAATTAACAAAGGAATATCAAACGCAATAATAATAAAACCCAATCAAATTGGAACATTAACAGAAACTCTATGGACGATTGATATTGCAAAACGAGGGGGATATAGATGCATAATATCCAACCGATCTGCCGAAACAGGAGAATCCGTCCTTGCAAATCTAGCGGTTGCTACTAATGCAGGTCAGATAAAAGTAGGTTCCGTGTGTCGGGGGGAGAGAACTGCAAATTATAACGAATTAATTAGAATTGAAGAAGAACTGGATAATGACGGTATATTTGAAGGTCATTATACGCTTAACAAAAATTTCAGCTTAACACGAAAGAATTCCAATAGTAAGAATAAATAATTATGTACAACTATTTATTTGGAGCACCTAAATGCCTCATTCTACTGTTAAAATTGATGAACTAATAAACGATCATTCAAAATGCTTAGAAGATTGGTATCGTGGTACATACGCAGTTAGCGCTGCCCCAGGAATGCCAGTCGCTAAAATGCCAGATATCAAAAAAATCGAATTTTTATTTAATGAATGGTTTAATGCAAGAAGAGAGCAACTAACAAATTTGATCTGCATCGAATGGGATTATCCATCAAAACGATTGGATCCAAAATTTCAAGATATTGTACAATTGACCGCTGCGTTGGCAGATTATCTTGTGCATTTCAAAACAATTATCCCCGCACCTTTTTCAACTGCAGTATTATTAATACAGAACGGCCTTGATAAACTTTGTAAAGTTTTGTAGTATTTATGACATTCGCAAGGTTACAAAAGAATACAAAATCTACCGTGTTAATATGGAATAAGAAACAATTAATTGGAACAGGTGTAATTATAACATCCTATGGTCTTATTGTAACTTGTTCACACATTCATAGGAATGAAAAAAAAATCTATGTTGAAATAAATGGTAGGAAAATTGAAGCTAACGTATATAAAATATATACGAATAAAGATGTAACTGTTCTGAAGTGTTTAGGTTTCAACTCATTAGTTCATGCTGACTTATCAGATAATAGAAATCTATTCGTAGGCCAAAATGTTTATGTTATTTCTCCATCAATTCAACAAGATGATTACGCAAAAGACCCTGCTCCTAACTTATTGACAATAGCAACTTCAATTGCGCAAGTTTTATTAAACAAAAATGGAGATATTAAACATTTTAATTTGACCATGCCAGTTAAATCGGGCGATAGCGGCTCAGGTATTTTTGATGATAAAGGTATGCTGATTGGTATAATATCCACAAAAATGATCGACGGTGTAGCTGCTGCAATACCAATATTTTTCAATAATATTAATGCTGACCTTATTTTTAATCTAAAATTATTAATCCGATACAAAAAAAAAATATATTATTATCTGCAAGACCAAGATATTTTTAAAAAATATATTTCTCTTAGATGCAAAATAAAAGGAAATGGGACCTGTAGCTTATCAAACTTTGTAATAAATAAGTGGCTCAAAGACAATTCAAAACAATTCTTAGCTATCTTTGGAGAATTCGGATCTGGAAAATCTTTTTTTTGTTATCGATTGTCACATCTTTTAACCGCTAATCCAGATCCTGGCACAAAGATACCGATAGTTATAAAGCTTAGCGAATTCAAGGGTTCTAATCAACCAACTTTGAAACAATTCCTCTTAGCACAAATCTCTGAGAAATTAGGATTTCATTTTTTTGATTGGGAGGCTTTGGCGAATCTTTTGAATTCAGGAAAAATTTTATTGATTTATGACGGTTTCGAAGAAATGAGTTTAAAAGCAAGCCGATTTCATATACTCGATAATTTCAAAGAAATTATTTCTACTTTTACACCAGGTTTGAAAGTAATACTCACATGTCGGACGCATTACTTCAGATCTGAAGAAGAAGAAAAATTACTCACAAAAAGCGTACGTCCTGATGTCGTTGAAAGCTTACTAATGGAATATAGCAATCCTAGAAGTGTATCATTAATCTATCTACTACCATTTCGAAAATCCGATGTCAAGAAATATCTAACGCTATCAACTGATCACTGGAGGAGTATTTATGCTAAAATCAATGATCCAAAGTTCTACAACCTTACCGATTTAGCCAAAAGACCAATACTTCTCAATGTAATTGCTGAAACAATAACTGAATTGGATTTCACAGAGAATAAGATTACAGTAACTTCACTTTATCATCGATATGTTGAATTGTGTTTTTCGAGAGAATATGCTAGAACTGGTATGTCATCAGAAAAACAATTCGAATTAATGGAGAATCTGGCTTTTGAAGCTTATCAAGAAAAGATAAATTATCTAACAGTGGATTTGATGAATAAAGTCATATCAATACAAAATCCCCATGATAGCTTTATGGATTCTGAGCTTTTTATTAGGAGTTATCCTTTTTTTAAAAAAGAAGAAGATAACCATCAAAATTTGCATTTTATTCATCAATCTTTCTTTGAATTTTTCGTAGCCAAAAAAATTGCTTCCAGTATTGAGGCACGATATCATAAACTATATTCAACAGAGTATTTAACAACTCCAATTGACAAATATCTTGTGGAACTTCTAGAGAGCAGTGGTACCCTTAAAGTTATACAATTATGGCTCAGCAAACATCAAGATGTCAACGTAAGAATGAATTGTGCGGTAACTTTAGGCAGGACTGGGCGCAAAGAATTTATTGAGATCCTAAACAATTGTCTTCTCACAGAAAAAGATATTGGAGTCGCTGGTCGCATTTCAGAAGCACTCCATTCTCTGGGTAGCAACGAATCACTAAATACGTTCCTATATAACATTGATAAATACTCAGAGGTAGAAATTGATACGGGAAAATCAGAAAGCCATTCTTTGCTTTATGATATAGTGCAACCCCTAGAAAATATTGATTCAGATATAGTTCGAAAAATAATAATGAATTTAAATCACCCCAATCCAAGAATTAGAAAATTTGCTGTTTTTATATTAGGGCGTATACAATCCCCGCTCGCGACTGAATCACTCTTACTATTTTTAAGGAACAAACACGAAACAATTCGGGCACGGCGTTATGCTGCAGCAGCTCTTGGCTATATAGGTGATAGAAAATCTTTGAAGGTATTGCATTCGATCATTAAGGAGGAAAAAAATAAATATTTTACCGCTGAGTGTATAAAAGCCATTAAACGTATTAAAGAAAAACGTAAATTATGACGATTCATCTATTAATTAGATTATTCTTCAGAGTTGCGAAATATAATCAGCTAATACGTATCGAGGAAGAGCTTTCTT
Organism: Ignavibacteriales bacterium; assembly: GCA_016214905.1. Lineage (NCBI taxonomy): Bacteria > Pseudomonadati > Ignavibacteriota > Ignavibacteria > Ignavibacteriales > Ignavibacteriales bacterium. Next base: position 178,400 of record JACRMQ010000005.1, read on the forward strand.
CAAATGCTATCTTCCCCGGAATAAGCGCTTTTAAATAAAACGTTTGCAATCTGTGTTTCTCTGCGGTAAAAAGCTCATCGTAGAGGTGCAGATGAAATTGGGTCTAAACAAAAAGGAGATAAAAGTATGAACCGCTTGATTATCAGCTTCTCGATCATAATGATTTTCTGGAATCGAGCATATTCACAGGGAGAGGATTCAACAAGTTTTGTGAACGTCATCAATTCGTTACTCGGCAGGAACCAACCGAAACTTGGTTTCATGTCGCAGTTTGCCGCTGAAGTAAAAGATGACGGCAAAAACACAACGAGTGAATTCACGATACGATCTCTTCGTATGTATTTGACAGGTTCGGTCGATGAAAATTTTTCTTATTATTTTCAAGGAAATTTGAACGGAACATTTTCGCTTCTCGATTTGAAGTTGATGTATAAACTTAACGATCATTTTCGAATCGATGCAGGGAAACTCAAAACACCGTACTCAGTCGAATACCTGCTGAACGATGCGCGTATCTTCTTTACAAGTCGATCCACAGTTGCAAGTACGATAGGACCATTCAAACAAAATGGCATGCAGTTGAACGGATCTTTCCTCGATAAAAAAATACTGTTCACAGTCGGCGCCTATAACGGCGACAATGCCGTGAAGAAAAACATTTCTCTCTTTGTTGGAAGAGTGTTGCTCAAGCCGATTAAAAAAGAAGAAAATGAGATGGGACTACAGCTTGAATTTGGTGGCAGTATGGCATACACAAAAGAGGAAGATGATTTTTCCAGTCTTCCATTTTACGGAAAGAATCATAATCTCAACGGTCTTTATTCCAGAATAATGTTCAAAGATTATTGGTTAGAAGGGGAATACCTTAATGCTGTCAGCAATTCTCAAAAAACTCGTGAGGGTTTTTATCTCGATCTTGGAAAGAAGTTAACTCCCGAGATTGAAGCAGCAGTACGTTTTGACTGGTATGCAAAATATCCGAAATGGATTTACGATATATCACGTAAATATATCGCCGGACTGAATTATTATCCCTTCAAGGAGATCAAACTCCAACTGAACTATGAAAGAGATCAAACGTTGAAAGTTAATGCCGGTTATTTAAATTTTCAGTATGCAATAAATTTTGAATAAATAAACAGAAAGAAATATGAATCACGATATCAAATTTGGAACAGACGGCTGGCGCGGTAAGATTGCGGAAGATTATACATTCGATAATGTCCGGCGTTGCACTCAGGGCTTTGCCGATTATTTAAAATCTACGCACTCATCCGATAAATTGCAACGCGGCGTGGTGGTTGGCGGTGACAGGCGTTTTCACTCTGAAAATTTTGCTATTGCTTCTGCTGAAGTTCTCGCGGCAAACGGAATCCACGTTCACTTTTGCGGGGGCGGTGTGCCAACACCGGTTATTTCATTCAGCGTGAAAGCCCGTAACGCAATAGCCGCAATCAACATCACTGCAAGTCACAATCCGCCTGTTGATAATGGTTTCAAGGTTCGTGACGAAAACGGCGGTGCTATTGATCCCGACGGTTTGATAAAAATTGAAGCGCTGATTCCAAATGATATTTCTTCAGTTAAAAGAATTAAATTCGATGACGGAATTGCCTCAGGCAAAATATTAAAATTCAACGCCGATGAAGATTATATTAAACAAATTAAAAAGTTAGTCGATCTTGAGCCGATTAAACAAGCCGGCTTTAAAGTTTTAGTCGATCCGATGTGGGGCAACGGCGCCGGTTGGTTTACACGGCTGATCGGTGGCGGTAAAACTCAGATCATCGAAATCCACAGCGAACGCAATCCTATTTTTCCCGAGATGAGCAGACCTGAGCCGATTCCGCCGAACATAGATGCGGGTTTAGCAAAAGCAAAAGAGATCGGAGCCGATGTTGTGGTCATAACCGATGGCGATGCGGACAGGTGCGGCTTCGCCGATGAGAACGGAAATTTTTTGGATCAACTCCGAGTGTACGCCTTGCTTGCGATGTATCTGTTAGATGTTCGCAAACAGCGCGGCGCGATTGTGAAAACACTATCCACTACTTCTATGCTTGAAGCGCTTGGAAATATTTATAACGTGCCGGTTCATGAAACAGGTGTCGGCTTTAAATTTGTAGCTCCAAAGATGATGGAAACAGATGCGATAATCGGCGGCGAGGAAAGCGGCGGTTATGCTTTTCGCGGACATGTACCTGAACGCGATGGAATTTTAGCGGGACTTCTCTTCCTCGATTTTATGGTGAAGACGAAATTGAAACCATCACAGCTTCTTGCAAAATTATTCGAGAAAGTTGGTCCGCATTATTATGACCGCATAGATACGATCATCGAGGCAAGCCAAAAAGATGGAATCCTGAAAAATCTTAAAGAAAATCAACCCAAGAAGTTAGGGAACTGGGAAGTTGCGAAGGTGAATCTTACAGATGGATTTAAATTTGTACTGAACGACGGCAGTTGGCTCTTGATCCGTTTCTCCGGCACAGAACCGCTTGTGAGAATTTATTCGGAAGCATTGAGTAAAGAGCAAGTTAAGCAGCTTTTATTGGCGGGGAAGAAACTTATTGAAGGATGAATGCTGAAGGATGAGGGATGATAGCGTTAAGGATAAAGGATGAAGTTTAAAGGATGAGGGATGATAAGATGATGGATTTGAGGAAGAGGACGAAAGAGTTTGCTTTGATGATAATAAAGATTTACTCCTCTCTTTCAAAGACAACAGAAAGTCAGGTTTTGGGAAAACAATTATTAAGATCGGGCACATCTGTTGGCGCTCATTATCGGGAAGCATGCCGCGCTCGATCAAATGCGGAATTTATCAGCAAATTAGAAGGTGGTTTACAGGAACTTGAAGAAACTCAGTATTGGTTAGAATTATTTATTGAAGCAGCTAATTCAGAATCATCTGCGTTTCGAAATGTGTTAAAAGAATCGGATGAATTAATCGCCATATTCACAACTATCGTTAAAGAAGTAAAGCTTAAAGGCAAGAAATGACATTTCGAATAATACATTTATTAAACGGATTTCATCCTTCATCCATCACCCTTCATCCTTATAAAGATTAGCGATGAATCATATTTTTCAATATTCGCTGATTATATTACTGTTGTCGTTCGGCTTGTCTGAGACTTTCGCCCAACACTCAATCCAAAAACAACTTCCGTCAAAAACAAACTCCAACTACGGCAAATATAATTTTTCTTTCAAAACTCTCGACGGTAAAACAATAAAGGTCGGCGATTTTGGAGGGAAAATATTGCTCGTCAATATTTGGGCACCGTGGTGCGAGCCGTGCAAGAAAGAATCGGAGGGTCTCGCCAAGCTTTACAAAGAGTTTCATCCAAAAGGATTCGAGGTTGTTGGCATTGCAGTTAAGACTACTGAAACCGCCGTACGTTCATTCATACAAGAAAATAACGTAACATGGCAAATAGGTATTAAAGATGATCTTTTAAATATTTACAAAACTGTGGGCTTGCCGCAAAGTTATCTTTTCAACCGAGATGGTTCTCTTATAAAAGAATTCGTCGGCTATACTGCCGAAGAAGCGTTACGCCAACAGCTCGAGCAAATTTTAAAACCAAAAAAATAATTTTACTTCAGTCAACCCCATTGAGGGGATGTTGATTATGCAAGTAGGCCAAACCCGATGTAGCCGCAGGTCCGAAGGATCCCTTCGGGACTTCCTCATCCGTTCTAGTGAGTTGAATGCCTGCGGTGTCAGCTCAACAACTAAACCGCAATGTTGCGTTACCCCAATCCTTAATTGAAATACGATAAAGCAATATTGAATTATCACGGTACAGTATTGAATTGTAACGAAACAATATTGCTCCACGGCAATGCAGCATTGAACTGCGCCGGTGCAATATTGAATAACGACAATGCAATATTGAACTGCCTCAAAGCAGTATTGAATTACGGCTATGCAATATTGCATCACGACGATACGATATTGCATTACGACAAAACTATATTGAATTGCAGCAATTCAAGTAAGAGAAATGCCAAAATTGGCTTGTTTTGGCAGATAGCGGTTTTGACCTCTTAAAAACAGGCAAATTTTGAGGTGGCGAAATTTGAACCTTGCGAAGGCATGCCCTGAACGAAGTGAAGGGTCTACATAGGCAAGGTTTTCAACTTGTTAAACCTCCGGTATCTTTCCATGAAAAGCGTAAGAAAATACCGGAGGTTTTCTATGCTTTACTTTATTTGACATTTTGCCGCATCTTTTATATTTTGCATATCACGATTTAGAGGATTAGAAAAACGGGAACTTACGCAAAAGGAAATTATAATAGAACGATTATGGCATGTGTGGGAATAATGATGAACTTACTAAGAGAGACGAATATGAAATGACTAATGAATAACAATTTTGCAAAATTCGCATAATGCAAAGAAGTGCATGTTGCGGTATAAGCAGTAATAATCCCATAAACTAAAGAATGATAAATATTATGCAACAGAAATCAAAGACTTTAGCTGACATACTCTTCCCTGAACGGGATGAAACAGATAACGAGCTATTAAATGTTCCACCAGAACAAAGAAAACTTCATACTGAAACATACGATTTTTCAATTTCAACAATTTACGATTATTTAACTTCAAGTAGAATATTCATTCCGAGATTTCAGCGGAAATATATTTGGAGCAAAGGACAAGCATCCAGATTGATTGAGTCCTTGATTATTCAATGCCCCATCCCAGTTTTATATTTTAGCCAAACGACAGATGAAAAATTTTCAGTAATTGATGGAAACCAAAGACTAAACAGCATAAAGCTGTTTATTGATAATGGTTTTGAATTAACGGGACTTACAACTTACCCCGATTTGAATGGTAATACGTTCAGCTCATTAGATCCAAGATTTCAAAGGCATATATTAAATCGAACGCTTAGATGCATTGTAATCCTGAAAGAGACACATCCTCAAATAAAATTTGATGTTTTTGAACGAATTAATACTGGCTCGGCTAGACTGACACCACAAGAACTTCGCCATGGCATTTATACTGGACCATTTATAGACCTGTTGGATGAAATTGCAAAAGACAAACTTTTCTTGAAGTTGACTCAAACCTCAAAAGATACTAGAATGAAAGCAGAAGAGCTTGTTTTAAGATTCTTTGCTCTGAGTGAGAGCTTGAGCACATATACAAATCCATTCGTTACTTTTCTCAATAATTACTGTGAACAAAACAGAAATATTGATAGTATTAAAAGCAAATCTCTCAAAACATCCTTCTTGAACATTTTAAATAAAATAAACTTGGTACTTGGGGAATATTCATTTAAGGTTTATGATGTTAATCTTAAAAAGATAAGATTTAATGCGGCTTTATTCGATGCCCAAATGATTGGTTTTTTCAAAAAGAATCCATCAGAATCTTGCATTGAATCTATAAATAAAACTGAATTTATAAAAAATCAACAGGTACTTTTTAAAAATGAGGATTTTTATAAATGGATTACGGCAGCAACCACAAATACAAATGCGGTAAAAAATAGAATTAGCGACTACATTGAATTCATAGACAAAGAATGTAAATAGTTATGCCCTATAAGAAAAGCATATGTAGGGCTGATTTTGAGGTTAGCCAAAATAAATTAATCTCCTCTGCTAGAAAAATAAGTTTGAAAAGATTGAATATTGAACCATCCATACAAACTCAGGTATTTCAATCATCTATATTTCTGTTGTGTGCAATGATTGAACAATATATTCTTGAGATACACGAACAAATTTTATTTAAAGTTTCAAACCAAAACATTTCATTCTCTAATTTTCCTGCAAAGACAAGAACATTAGCTCTCCTAAGCAAACAGATGGGTCATTTTCGCAAATACTTTCATCAAAACGACGAAAGGGAGCTAGCGAAACAACTTGAAATTACTCAACAACTTTACTCAGTTTTAGATAATAACCAAATCTATAATAATCAATTCAATCACGAACTAATTGTTCATCATAATAAATATCCATCGATAAAGAATTTAAAAATTGTATTCTTTAGATTTGGCATAGATAACATTATTTCCGAAATGAACAAGCGTGGTAAAAAAGACTATGAACTATTAATAAAATCTTTTTTGGATGTTAGGGAATCAATAGCTCATGAATTACCACCATCTCTAACTCATATCGATGTTAGACGTCATTTTCACAATATTTCAGACTCAATTGATAAAATAGATAGAATTCTATTTACTCACGTAAAGAAATATTTTGGCCCAAATTGCTGGCCAACATAGTCCGGATATAACTGAATAGAAATAATCGACTGTTTTTGGCGAAGTACCAATGATAAGTTAATTAATTTTATAAATTTATTACACACTTTTTATCTCAATCATGAATAAACCCCAGCCATCAGAATACTCCTGCCCCCACTGCAACACAACTGTAAATCAAGAAGATAAATTTTGCCCCAACTGCGGCTCACTTTTTATGGATAGGTTTGTATGCATGAATCACGGATCAACAGAGGCGGAAGGTGTTTGCGTTATCTGCTCAAAACCGTTTTGCAAAAAATGCGGAAAAGAATCGGTCAAAATTTTCCTTTGCGATCCGCATTGGCAATATGAAATCCACGAAGGTATGGCAAGAGTTTTCGGTTGTTTCGATAATCTTCACGCCCAGCATGTAACCTCATGTTTGGAACAGGCGGGGTATCATCCGTTTCTTTACTCAAGAATGTTCAATCCCAACGCCGATCTTGTCTCCATAAGCGGCATGACTCGTAATTTTGGCAATCATCCCATCAATGAGTTGAAAGTACTCCTCCCTTTCTCCGAAGTTCTCAGGGCAGAAGAGACTTTAAAGCAGCTTGGTTTTAACGGGTAGAGTAGCTGACTAAAAAGTGACTTTACTGTCACTCCCGCATGATTTAAGCGGGAGTCCAGTCACCAGATTTATTCAGATTCCTGGATTCCCGATAGAAGCATTCGGGAATGACAACACTAAATTTACTTATAGACAATTCCTTAACGAAAATGTCTGTTCTCCGCCAGAGGCGGATACTGAGGAACACCTGCCTGCCGCAGACAGGGACTCTACGTGATTGCTTTTTTCACATCGATGATCATTCAATATTGTTTAATTACAACGCTTCTGTTTACCGTAAGGAATCTATCAGCATATATTCTTTCATTAATTAATCCCTAATTTTTATTGTCTTTTTTTACTTAAAAACAGTATATTGCTACATGAAAGATAGCAATCCGCATTTGTATAACCTTGCAATCGCGTGGAACTGGGAATTCGATTCCGATTTCATTGCCGGTATCGAGCATGAATGTTCACTTCGCGGCATTTCAACGTACCGTATCGATACAAATCATCTTCCGCAGCTCCTCGCCGATCTGAAAGAAAATAAAATCAGATTCGAAGCATTCTACGACCGCGCGTCAGACGCCGACCCGTTATTTCTCCCGCTCGTTAAATGGATGGAAGAACACGCTACATGTTTAATCAATCCGTACCATCGCGTTGCTCATGCCGTGGATAAGGCGAACATGCACCTGGAGTTCATCACGAACGGTCTATATGTTCCCAACACAATTATCCTCCCCCCCTACAACGAACAGCGTTGCACAAACCTGGATGAGAAAGAGTTGAAAAACATCGGGAATTCTTTCGTGATTAAACCGGCGAACACAACAGGCGGCGGCACGGGAGTGATAATGAACGCCGTGAGCATTTCCGAAATTATCAAAGCGCGGCAGGAACACAAAAACGATAAATATTTAATTCAGGAAATAATCGTCCCGACATCGTTGGATAACAAGCGCGCATGGTTCAGGGTTTATTTCGCGTTCGGCGAAATCATACTCTGCTGGTGGGACGACCAAACACACCGTTACACCGAATTGACTGATGCTGAAGAAACAAGTTTCGGTTTGAGCGGGCTGCGTAACACGATGAGCACCATACAACTCATTTGCGGACTCGATTTCTTTTCTTCCGAAATAGCGCTGACAACCGACGGTAAGTTGGTGGTGGTAGATTACGTCAACGAAGTTTGCGATATGCGTTTACAATCGAAATATTATAACGGCGCCCCCGATTTTATCGTTCACAAAATCGAGCGGCTCATAGCTGAACACGTTAAAACACATCTCAACCAGAAAAATGAAAACAAACTTTGATGAATAATCAGATACTAAATCTTACTCTCTCAAGATATCCATCACTCCAACAATCCAAAAATGTTTATCCATTGTTTGAGTTTCATATTCTTTCCTCGGTGAGAATTAAATATGATGTTAGCGATTCGCTTTTTACAACCTCCGGAAACGCCATATTCCCAAATTATAATGCCGTACGCATACTCGCGCAGAAGATGAATTCACAGCGCGATCTGAAAAATCATCCGGAAAAAACCGTCCGCGCTGGTGAACTGAACGCGATGGGATTGATAGATGAAATTTACCACTATATTTTACGCTTGTACGAAGAGACCAAGAATCCGAAAGTGTTCGGCAGAGCGCTGAAATCTGTCGAAGATAATTTCGGAAACAAAAAATCGACGCGCATAATCGAACAATTTTCCGAACTATTCCCTCCGACAGAAGTTTATCGTGGGCAGACAAACATCTCAAATTTTTTGAACAAGGTTAGCGCCGGAAAATCGAACAAAGAAATCACGCTTGAAGAGATCATTCTTCTCTATTTTTCAAACTTCAACCCGGCATTCGGGAAATTTAAAGAACTGTTCGACGATAAGGATTTATCCGAAAGAACGATTTACTCCGCGGCAATCGAATCGCTCGACAAATTCTTTCAAACTGAAAAACGTTTCGGTCCGGAGAATTTATTTATTTTCGATCTGCTTCGCGCGCCCATTCTGGCGAGTCCGAACAGTTTAGCCGGACAGCTCGAATATATGAAGCGGCAATGGGGATTATTGCTTGGAGAAAAATTCATCAACCGCATTTTGGGTTCGGGCGACCTGCTGAAAGAAGACGATAAAATAATTTTTCACGGCGCCGTACCGCAATCGGAAGTTCCGGTCTACAAGAAAGAAGATTTCAACGGAGTTGATTTGTTGAACTTAGAACGGTTTTCCAAGGATCTCGATTGGATGCCTAACGTTGTCCTGCTTGCCAAGAATGTTCATGTATGGCTCGATCAGTTATCAAAAAAATATAACCGCGCAATAAAATATTTAAATGAAATACCCGATGAAGAATTGGATCAACTGGCAAGCTGGAACATCACAGCGTTGTGGTTGATAGGGATCTGGGAAAGAAGTCCCGCATCGCAGAAGATAAAACAGTGGATGGGAAACCCCGAGGCAGCAGCATCCGCATATTCTTTATACGATTATGTGATCGCTCATGATTTGGGAGGAGAAGGTGCTTTTCAAAATCTTAAATCGCGGGCATGGCAGCGTGGTATCAGAATGTCGGGCGATATGGTGCCGAATCATATGGGAATTTTCTCGAAATGGATTATTGAACATCCCGAGTATTTCATTCAATCGGAATACCCGCCGTTTCCTAATTACAATTTCAGCGGAGGAAACCTGTCGGATAATCCTGATATTGAAATTCGGATTGAAGACGGATACTGGCGTAGAAATGATGCCGCTGTTGTATTTCAAAGGATCGATCGCCGCAATCAAACAGTCCGTTACATTTATCACGGCAACGACGGCACACATATGCCGTGGAACGATACGGCGCAGTTAAACTTCATGAAAGCGGAAGTAAGAGAAGCAGTTATACAAACAATATTTCACGTCGCAAGAAAATTTCCGATCATCCGCTTCGACGCGGCGATGATACTGGCAAAACAGCATTTCCAGCGGCTATGGTTTCCGCCACCGGGCAAAGGAGGAGATATACCTTCGCGTGCCGATCACTCGATGAGCAGTGAAGAATTCAACCGGATGTTTCCTCAGGAATTCTGGCGCGAGGTTGTCGATCGCATCAATGCTGAACTTCCGAACACCTTATTGTTAGCCGAAGCATTTTGGCTGCTGGAAGGATACTTTGTGCGGACATTGGGAATGCACCGCGTTTACAACAGCGCGTTCATGAATATGTTGAAGATGGAAGAGAATTCGAAATACCGTGAGCTGATACGCAACACTATGCATTATAATCCCGAAATCTTGAAACGTTACGTAAACTTCATGAGCAATCCCGATGAACAGACGGCGATAGCTCAATTCGGGAAAGAGGATAAATATTTCGGTACGATGGCGATGATGGTAACGCTTCCCGGTTTACCTATGATCGGGCATGGACAAATTGAAGGACTTACTGAAAAATATGGAATGGAATACCGCAAAGCATATTATGATGAAGAACCGAACGTCGAATTGATAAAGCGGCATGAGCGGGAAGTTTTTCCGTTATTGGCGAAAAGATATTTATTCAGTCAGGTCTCCGATTTTGAATTGTACGATTTTACAGATACACACGGAAAAGTGAATAATGATTTAATCGCATATACCAACAAATCCGGAAATGAACGAGCGATATTTTGCTTTCACAACAAATATGCCGAAACTGCGGGAAGAATTCGGATGAGCGTGGGACGAAATACAGGAACTACCGATAATCCTTTCATAACATACCGGACAATCGGTGATGCACTCGCTTGCCGCAACGACGCTAATGTTTTTTATATCTTCCAAGATCAAAGTACAAATCATAAATTTCTCCGCTCGGGAAAAGATCTTCACGAAAAAGGATTATACGTCGAGCTAAAAGCGTTCGGGTATCATGTGTTCATCGATTTTGAAGAAATATATGATGACTCTGGCATCTACGAACGGCTTGCAAGTCATTTACATGGCAGTGGAGTTTTAAACATGGAAGCGGAGGTTGAAAAAGTCCGCCTCTTCCCCGTTTTAATCAAATTGTACAATCTTTTTGAGAACAACATATTCAATAAATTCTCCCGGTATCTAAATGAAGAAGAAGAATCTGTAACCGATCCGATTCTCGTCTCATTGGAAAAAAGGATCGTATCATTGGCTGAACAAATCAGTTCAATTATTCACGAATCATTTCAAAAAGAAAAATTTCTCGATGAATATAAAAAGAATATTCAGGCGGCAAGGCAATTTTGTTTAAAACTAAATCAGTCCGGTAATGCTTTATCTTTAAGTTCCACAGATAAACGATTTCTCCTAATACTTCATGCCTGGATCATTGCTGAGAGCATTCATAAAATTGGCGGAAGCGAAATCACCGGGAAATTATATTTACAGCGTTCCTTCGCCGAGATTTTTACCGGCCATGATTTTAATCAGGACCAAACCGATGATATGGCACGGATTGTTCTTCAGATGGGACGAAGAAAAAACAGAACGTGGAGTGAATATTTCAAGCGGCCGGAAATCGAAATGATAATCGGAACGAATATGTTCGATAACGTCAAATATTTCAACAAAGAAAAATTCGAAGAACTGCTAAAACTTTCAATCATCTCAGAAGCAATAATCTCTTTAAGAAGTTCAACTGACGCTAAAATAGAACTTGACTCAATTGAAAACACAGATCATACTCTTACCGATATATCGAGCAAGTCGAAATATCACTTTTACAATTTTATTTCTATGCTTAAACTTAACGAAGAAACAGGAAACTTAAAATGAAAGATACGGTAGCAATAATTTTGGGCGGAGGACGCGGAGAACGACTTTACCCTTTAACTAAACTACGCGCGAAGCCGGCTCTTCCGCTGGCAGGCAAGTACCGACTTATAGATATACCTGTCAGCAATTGCATCAATTCAAATATTCATAAAATATTTGTGCTGACACAATTTAATTCCGCATCTTTAAACCGGCATGTTTCTACCACATACGGATTTTCTCCTTTCATGAAAGGTTTCGTGGAAGTGCTGGCAGCTCAACAGACAACCGTTAGTCCGGATTGGTTTCAGGGAACTGCCGATGCCGTGCGAAAAATACTTTGGGTAATCGAACCGCAGAAAGCCAACGACCTTCTGATTCTCGCGGGCGATCATCTTTATAAAATGGATTACAGATTGTTCGTGAAAGCACACCGCGAATCAAACGCCGATGTCAGTATTGCAGTAATTCCTGTTTCGGAAGCTGACGCTTCAGGATTCGGATTGATGAAGATTGATGTGAACGGCAGAGTGGTTGAATTCAAAGAAAAACCTAAGGGAGATGAGCTAAAGAATATGCAGGTAGATGTTACCTCGCTCGGCTTTGTGGATGCATCAACATGGGGAACTTCATACCTCGCGTCGATGGGGATTTACCTTTTTAAAAATGATGTTATCACGAAATTACTGGAACGTTACCCACAGCATACCGATTTCGGAAAACATCTCATACCGGAAGCGATCAACGACTTTAAAGTCCAATCGTATATTTTCCGCGGATACTGGGAAGACATCGGAACAATCGAATCGTTTTACAGAGCGAATCTCGCGCTTGTGAAGCAGCCTAATCCCGATTTCAGTTTCTTCGATGAACAGTTTCCCATTTACACGCGCCCGCGTTTTCTTCCACCAAGCAAGATACTGAACAGCAAAGTTGAGCAATCTATGATTTCAGACGGGTGTATAATTCTTTGCGCCAAGATTGTCAATTCGGTCATCGGCGTCAGAACACGGGTCGAAGAAAAATCTCACCTCGAAAATGTTTTAATGATGGGCGCAGATTATCATCAATCTGCTGCCGAAAGAGATAACGATATAAAAAATAATTTGCCTCCTATCGGCATCGGCGAAAACAGTTTGATCTGCAATTCTATCATAGATAAAAACGCGCGCATCGGTAAGAATGTTAAGATCATTAACAAAAACAAAATCCAGCATCTTGATTCAGAAAGTAACGGATATTGCATTCGCAACGGGATAACTATCATCGTCAAAAACGCCATAATACCCGATAACACAATAATCTGAGAGTTGAACTTTCGTATGCCCGAATTCCCAAAAACAATAATCATGCTCGCATCCGAAAACGACTCGCTCGTAAACGGCAAAGTCGGTGGACTTGCCGATGTTATTCGTGATTTGCCGAACGCACTCGCGAATTTCGGATACCAGGTAATCGTAATTACACCTGCGTACGGTTTTTTGCATAAAGATAATCCGGTAAAATTTTTATCCGCTGTTAATTTTCCATTCGGCGGTAAAATTATTACGGGAGATATTTGGGAGGTGTCTGCAAAACAACCGAAACAAAACGTAATACATTTGGTCTTCGAGCATCCTGAAATTCGCGGCAATAAAATTTACAGCGTTGATCCACCCGATAAGCCATATGCCCAAGACGCAACCAAGTATGCCATGTTTTGTTCTGCCGTGGGACAATTCATTAAATCATTTCCTCCATCAACTATTATCCATTTGCACGATTGGCACATGGGATTTTTTAATCTCTTGAAGGAAATACATCCCGGCTTCAAACACCTCAAACAACACAAAGTTGTTTTTACAATTCATAATTTAGGATATCAGGGAAATCGACCGATACAGGGAAAATGTGCGAGCGTTGAGCAATGGTTTCCTGAACTTTTTCAAGATTCAGCATGGATTGATGAATGGAAAGATCCGCGATATACTGAACCGCAGTTCACCCCTCTTGCCGCCGGAATCAGATACTCGGATAAAGTTAATACTGTATCTCCTTCTTATGCGAAAGAAATACTTCAACCGAGTAATCATGAAATCGCATTTTACGGGGGTGAAGGATTAGAACAATTTCTTCTTGAGAAAAATGAAGAAAACAGTTTATTCGGCATCCTGAACGGAATAGAATATCCGCCCCACAATAATAACCAACCGATTTCATTTTCAGAATTGTGCAACCTTTGTATCAATGAAATAGTAAGCGATTCCCAATCCGATGCATTTTCAAATAAAGTAATTGAGCGGCTGGAAAAAATAAAAACAGTTCAACCATCAATTATCCTAACGAGTGTAACGAGAGTTACCGAGCAGAAAGTCCGGCTTCTGCTTGAATCGGGCAGCGATAAAATAACCGCGCTCGATGCAATATTAAAACATTTGGAAAAAGTGAACGGTTTTTATTTTCTTCTTGGGAACGGACCGAAAGAAATGGAAGAAAAATTCGAAAAAGCATTCATCAAACACGAGCGGTTGATATTGACAAAACTTTATTCAAACAAAATCGGCCCGGCGCTTTACTCTACCGGCACAATATTTATGATGCCAAGCATTTTTGAACCGTGCGGAATAAGTCAGATGATCGCAATGCAAAACGGTCAACCATGTATCGTTCACGCAACCGGCGGATTGAAAGATACAGTGATCGATGGAGTGAATGGATTTCAATTTTCCGGTAACACAATACAAGTGAAGGTAGATAATTTTGTTTCTGTAACTAAAAAAGTAATAGACCTTTATCTCAGTGAGAAATCACAATGGGAAAAGATAAAATCAGCAGCTGCGGCCGCACGATTCGACTGGAACGAAAGTGCGAAAAAATATATAGAACATTTGTATAATTAGTTTGATTGATTTCTACATAAGAAGAGATTGAAAAATATTTCCATTTCCGATATAAACCCCTCCTCCCTCATCGGCGTCATCTTAGTAGATGACCTATGTTCATACAGTATCAAATATCGGAGATAAACATGGAACAGGAGAAGCAGTTACTCACAGAAGGCGCAGACCTGATCCGTCTTGCGAAAACCGGTGATAACGCGGCGTTTCTTCAGTTGTGCAGGGAGAACTCGGGCAGAGTTTACGCCGTTTGCCTGCGGATGCTTGCCAACACCGAACTTGCCAAAGAATTAACACAGGATACAATCGTTCGCGCGTGGCAAATGCTTCACACATTCCGCGGCGAAAGTCCGTTTGGCGCGTGGCTTCACCGAATCGCCGTAAATGCCGTGCTCGATCATATCCGTTCGGAGAAACGTCGCTCGGCACGCGTACAGTTCACCGATAATCTTGAATTTTTCCAAAACGAGGAAACTATCTCGCAAGATGTAATGATAGATTTGGAAGATGCAGTCGCTTCATTACCGCTTCAAGCCAGAACCGTGATTGTTCTTCACGATATAGAAGGATACTCGCATGATGAAATAGGTACAATGCTCGGAATTGCTTCCGGCACATCTAAAGCAACATTGCACAGAGCACGTACACTTTTGAAAGCGAGGTTAGGACGATGAACCAGAAACATGTTTTGGATTTAATCCACGATTATATTGATGGATTATTGAACGAAGATCAAATAAAATCTTTTAAAGAGCATATCGGACAGTGCGATTCATGCAGAAAAGAATTTGATTCAATACGAACGCTCGTTGAAAAATTAAAATCACTGCCTAAAAGCGTTCGCCCACCGGCAGATATTTTTACAGGAATCGAATCGAAGTTAGAACAAACAGAATTGGGATCTCTTGAAATCGATCACCGTCGGAACGGGAAGGTTGAGAAAAAGATATTAAGATTTTTTGATTACTTCAATCCGAATAAAGTTCAAGCTGCCTGGTATTTTCGTGCGGCGGCGATGGTGACTGTTCTGGTTGGAGCTTTCGCGGTTTGGTTTACATTGAAAGCTCCCCTTTCACAATTGGATATCTCCGAGATAATCACACAACCAACCACAAAAGTGGAATCGACAGAAAAGCAATTTGATGCTCTCGATAAATCTAAAAGAACTGAGTCGCCATCCATAATTAAAAAAGAGGCGCCATCTAAATTCAGAGAAAATAGAATAAGCGAACCGGAACGACCAAATCTCACCGCTGATAATTCGCATACACAAACAAAACGTACTGATATTCAAAAACCTCTAGTGGCTGAAAATCTGATGGCGATGGCTAAGCCGGATTCCATCGTTGCAAAAATCGATTCAACACAAAAATCGATGTACCAGATTACTCAGCTTGAAAAAGGTTCTAATAAAATAGTAGGAAGAGCTACTGATGCCATTTCAGGTGATCCGATTGTAGGAGCAAATATTGTTGTCGTTGGAACAAGACATGGCGCAATAACTGATTTCGATGGAATATTTACAATCATCGGCATACCCCCCGGAACATATACACTACGAGCTGCACAAGTAGGATACACCGCGCTTGAAATGAAAGACGTTAGGATTGACAATAAAGAATCAACCCCGTTAGATTTCAAAATGACAGCAAGTGCAGTCCAGATTTCCGGTGTAACCATAACCGCAGATCAAGCCCTTGTAAATTCTTTATCAACCTCATCTACTCAAACAACATCAGAGAAATCGATTCCAAGTATTCCGAATGTTAAAAGTGTTGAAGATGTATCAAAGTTGCAGGCAGCTGGAACGAAACAGGGAAATAATCTTTTCCTTCGAGGTGGCAGGAGTAATGAAGTCCAATATTTTGTTAACGGCGTACCAGTCAGCCAACCAGATCGATTACAATCGGCACAACGCCCATTTAATACTGAAGGATATGATAAAATAAACGAGAATGAATTTCTCGATGTCCGTCAGAATCCGCTCTCAACTTTTTCCATAGATGTTGATAATGCATCTTACAGCAATGTTCGCCAGTTTATCCAAAACGGTCAACTGCCGCCCAAAGATGCCGTGCGAATAGAAGAACTTATAAATTATTTCACATACGACTATCCACAACCGAGAGACAGACATCCGTTTTCAATCACAACAGAGATGTCAACCTGTCCATGGAACGATGAACACAAACTTTTATTGATCGGTTTGCAGGGTAAGAAAATCGCGACGGAAAACTTGCCGCCCAGCAACCTCGTTTTCCTGCTCGATGTCTCCGGCTCTATGAATGAACCGAACAAACTTCCACTTGTTAAAGCCGCATTCAGATTGCTCGTTGATCAGCTTCGCGAAGAAGATAAAGTGTCAATCGTTGTCTATGCCGGAAGAGCGGGACTTGTTCTACCTTCAACTTACGGCGATGATAAAGAAGAGATTTTGCACGCTATCGATCAATTGCAGGCAGGCGGTTCAACTGCTGGCGGCGAGGGAATTCTTCTCGCGTATCGGATTGCTCAGGAAAATTTCAAGAAGAACGGTAACAACCGGGTCATACTCGCGACTGATGGAGACTTCAACGTGGGAGTATCGAGCGATTCAGAGCTTGAACGTCTCATAGAAGAAAAACGTAATTCAGGAATTTATCTTTCCGTGCTTGGCTTCGGCACCGGAAATTATAAAGATTCTAAGATGGAAAAACTCGCCGATAAAGGAAATGGGAATTATTCTTATATAGACAACCTTCAAGAAGCCCGTAAAGTTTTCGTCGGACAAATGGCAGGAACGTTATTCACAATCGCGAAAGATGTAAAACTCCAGATCGAATTCAATCCTGCGAAAGTAAAAGCATACCGATTAATCGGATACGAGAACAGAATGCTGGCGAAAGAAGATTTCAACAACGACAAAAAAGATGCGGGTGATATTGGCGCAGGACATTCCGTAACGGCTTTATATGAAATAATTCCAAGCGGCGGTGAAACCGATCTGCCCGAAGTGGACGATCTGAAATATCAAGTTTCACGCGTCAATCGAAATGCGAAAACCTCAAACGAGATACTCACGGTAAAGTTTCGATACAAGCCACCGAAAGAATCTGAAAGCAGGTTGATAGTTCATCCACTTGAGGATGAAACCACGGAATTAGATGAGACATCTAACAACTTCCGTTGGGCCGCTTCTGTGGTGGAATTTGGAATACTGCTTCGTGATTCACAATTTAAAGGGAACGCTTCTTTTCGCAATGTAATCGAGATCGCACACGATGCAAAAGGTAAAGACCGCGAAGGATATCGTGCTGAGTTTATCCGGCTTGTCGAGTTATGCAAAGACTTAGTGAGATCAGAGCGGTAGGTGTATAAAAAAATCGAGCCCGGCGCTTTCACGCACCGGGCTATCCCCAGAACTATACAGTAAGCTGCGGAGGTATCGGCTTACATCCCTAATAAAACATAATAAATAGTTCATGCTGTGTTATTCCTCACTTTCATTAATCTCAATGTAATTTTTTAAATTGGACTTCCGCGAGATTTTTTCTATCTTTATCCTTTATAATATTCAACCCCATGATGTACAAATAGCAGTAATTTCCTTTACATTTATTCGGTTTTTAGTAATTCTTTGATTTAAGGAACAATATGGCAGGATCTTTTTTTAAATTCAGTCTAATCCTAAGTTGCTTATTGGCAATCCTTTATATTGTCGGCACTTTTTTCCCAAATGGTTTCGTTTGGGGATTTAATACTTTATCACTCCTACCAAACAGTTACACCATCGGTTATATTATTCTTTCAATCGGATTGATAAGCTTATTAATAAAGAAACCCCCGACAAAATTGATTGAGCAATTCGGTTTGCAGATGGAATCGAAACCGTATCATTTTCTTGTTACTTCTATAATTGTCTATTTGTTTTTTGCATGGCTATTTCGAGTTGCCACACCTTTGTTTGGCGACGGAATATACATCGTCAAGAATTTTTCCGAAACACTGAACGGTGGCGCCACACTCGATCTTCGGAATGAACCTTTATCGACCGCATATTTCTTCGGGATTGTTAAACTCCTCAAAGTTACAACATACGAGCAATTGCTGAACGCTTTTCTCGTAGCTTCTATGATATTAGGAATAGGATTCATCACGGCTGTATTTTTTATCGTGCGGAATTTATTCGATCAGCCGGTTCAAAAATTTCTTTCGTTCATGTTCATGCTGTCTTTTCCATACATGCTATTGTTCTTCGGGTACGTGGAAACATACGGAATCGCTATTTTAGCGGCTACTCTTTATCTGCTATCCATCATACTCTATATTCGAGGGAAACTTTCTTTAACGGGTGTTGTAATTTTATTCTTCGTGATGGCGTTAAGTCACTACCTCAGTTTACTTTTCCTGCCGACGCTCATCTTCATAGGATTTTTAGAATACAAAAACAATGGTTTAAAAAGCGCCTTGAAGGGAACGGCAGTATTAGTGTCGTTAATCCTGCTTTTACTCCTGATGATAAATTTTGATCTGCAAAACTTTTATGCCTGGACTCCGCACAGCCATTTCCTTCCTTTTGTTGCCGGGGAAGATGAACTTTCGCTCTACACCGAACCATACACTTTGTTCGATGCAGTCCATGGATCAGAACTGTTAAATTATTTCTTACTTCTTGGCGGAACATCAATCGCGATAATAATATTCATATTCCTTACAAACCGCCAATTGCTTTGGCATTCATATTTTGGAAAATTCTTTCTCATCGCCGCCCTCCCCCTTTTTGTGCTGACTATTATTTTAAAATTCGACTTAGGTCTGGCTAAAGACTGGGATGTTATGGCACCTTATTTTCCGGTTGTGGCGTTATGGGCGGCTTGGCTGATTGCAGAATTAAAACCTGTTAGATTAACCGCATCGTTCGGAACTATAACGATAATAACCTTACTGAGCACAGTCTCATTCATCGCGGTTCATGCCCGGACAGATTCAAATCTCCGGCGTTATCAAACACTGTTTGAACCGAAAACGGTTTCAAATTATGGTTACTACAGTTCAACATTATCACTGGTACTTTACTATCATCAGATAAAAAATACACAGGGACCTATCGACGCCTGGAACCGGTACACCGAATTATATCCATTCGATCCGCAGGGGCATCAAAACCTGATTACAAATTTGAAGTCGCTGGGTCCTCCGGGAATTCCCTACAACCTAAACGCGTACGAGAGATGGCTCGGCGCAATTCCAACCGACACAGCCGCCTATATAGAATATGTAACTTATTGCATTGATGCCGGAAATTATTTATTTGAAAAAGGTGAATTAAAAGGCGCGGAAGCAATATACAGAAGAACAATTACTCTCGCTCCGACTTATGAAAGAGCATATAACAACTTAGGCAGTGTCCTCGCTCAAAATAAACAATCCGATTCTGCTTTAGTGTATTTTCAAAAAGCAATCGATTTAACTCCATCATATTCGGATCCATATTATAATATCGGTAGTATCGAAGAAGATCGGGGAAACAAACGCAAGGCGAAAGAATATTTTCAAAAAGCGGCATCGCTTAATAATAAATCTGCAATTGAAAAAATAAAGAAACTCAAGTAAAAGTGATCATAAAGAAATAACTTATGAATAAAAAAATTTTTGTAGCGGTTGCAGGCAACATCGGATCGGGGAAATCTTCACTCACGCGAATGCTAAGCCAGCATTTCGGCTGGAAGTCGTTTTACGAATCCGTTGAAGACAACCCGTACCTTTCAGATTTTTATGCCGACATGGAACGATGGTCGTTCAATCTGCAGGTTTATTTCTTATCTAAGCGATTCAACGATCATAAAAAAATTGTTGAAGGAAATGAGAGTGTTATTCAGGACCGATCGATATATGAAGATGCTGAAATTTTCGCGCGTAATCTATCAGACATCGGAAAGATGGACAAGCGAGATTACACGAATTACGTGGAATTGTACAAGGTTATGATGGAATATCTTCAACCACCCGATCTCCTCATATTTCTTGATGCCAGGATTGACACATTGGTAAAACAAATCGCGCGACGAGGCAGAGATTATGAGCAGAGTATTCCGCGCTCATATCTCGAACAACTCAGTGGACTTTATAACGGTTGGATCGGTCGTTACTCGTTGGGACCTCTTCTGGTAGTGCCATCAGATGAAGTTGATTTCGTGCACGAGCGAGGAGATTTTAACAGAATGCTGATGCTAATTCAGGCTAAACTGATGGAGTTAGGATACTCCGATACGCTTCCGGCGCGATAATTATTTCAATCCCAATCGACGAGCATACTCTTTCTTATTTCCGATCAATCCGGATGCCGCTATAACTTGGGCGTCATCCTTCAACGATTCTTCCACGCGGCCTCTTTCTCCTTTGTATCGGTTCATTATCTCGGCACGAAGAGTCGGCAATATTTCATCGGCATATTGATGAACGAGGTCCGGTTTTTCCTCTTTCAACATCGATTTTAATTTTTCGAATTGCTCGCGAACGGCTGGGCGGTACTTATTTTTCTCCGCTTTGGTACATAATTCCAAATATTTTGTTTCCACTTCATCTTGAAATGTAAACTTTATGCTGTCTAAATATTTTTTCAACTCCGCGGTGAGTTCATCTGTTCCGAAAACTTTCGGTGTATCTTGATGAGTTTGTACATATAGATTAGCGAACTTGAAGAACATTGCTTTCCTGATAAGAAAATCATAAAATTCTCCTTGTTCGGGTTCATTCACCACGGTATCCGGTTGAATCCCGCCGGCTTCCAGCTCGAGCCGACCTTTGAGTGTTTTAAATGTTTTCTTCGTGCTTTCGGGAACAGGCGAAAATATTCCATCTTTATTTCTGTGAGTATAATCGATCTCCTGAATGCAACGTCCGCTGGGAGTGTAATATTTTGCCGTTGTAAGTTTGAGTTGTGTGTTATAAACAAGCGGTATAATGGTTTGAACCAAACCTTTTCCAAAAGATCGGGTACCGAGTATTATTCCCCTGTCTAAATCCTGAACGGCTCCGGCAACAATCTCGCTCGCACTCGCACTTCGATTGTTAACAAGCACCACTAATGGTACATTCTGTAGCATCGGGTCTTCGGTTGCGTAAAATTTTCTTTCTGTTTCCGGTTGCCTGCCCCGTGTACTAACCACCAAACTTCCCTTAGGTAAAAATTTTTCTACAACATCTACAGCAACATCTAACAATCCACCCGGATTTCCCCGTAAATCCAAAATCACACCACCGATCGGGCGCTTTAGTTGCAAATCCTTTATAGCTAAACGCAACTCATCCCCTGCACCGCGCGAAAAACGCTCGAGCTTAATATAAGCGATACTGTCTTTAATAAAATCTGAATAAGTGATATTTTTCAATTGAATCTCTTCGCGAACAAGAACGAATTCAAGATGTTTACCTTCACCGTCACGTTCAATCTTCAATCGCACTTCACTTCCCGGCTCACCGCGTGTAAGGATTCGAAGTTCTTCAGCTTTTAAACCTACAATCGATTTCCCATCGACTTCGATAATTCTATCTCCCGGTTGAATACCCTGGCGTTGAGCCGAATATCCTTCCATCAAAGACAAAACTGTAATATATCCGTCTCTAGACCCAACAGTTATACCTATACCGCCGTATTTCCCAACCGTGATTAACTCAACTTCTTCTGCTTCAGTTTCGCTTATGAAAGTGGAATATGGATCGAGCGTGCTAAGCAGTCCGTCTATTCCAGATTCCATAAATTTTTCAGGATCTACCTCATCAACATAATTCAAAGCAATCTCTTTGTAAACTCTTCCAAAGACGTCGATACTTTTATTGATTTTAAAAAAGTAATCACCATCCGACATAGTGAAACCGAAAATAAAAGCAGAGATGGTGATTGATAATACAATAATTTTACCTCGTCGTTGACTACCTAAAAATAATTTCATCAATTAATAATCCTTTTCATGATAATATCGCGAATTTCGTTTTGGATGACATCGATTGGTCTCGTCCCATTCACAACAATAAATCTGTCGAGGGCTTTCTCCACAATCTTCCAATATCCGTCGCGCACCTTTTCGAAAAATTCTTTACCCGAAGATTCCATCCTGTCTACCTCGATACCGGCCGCAACCTGACGTCTATATATTTCATCGATTGTAATGTCTACTAAAAAAGTTATATCCGGAATCAATCCACCGGTCGCGAGATGATTGATGCGGTGAATATCCTGAAGATCGATTCCGCGCCCGTATCCTTGATACGCAAGGGTGGAATCGGTGAAACGGTCACATACAACGATAATATTTTTTTTCAAGGCCGGATTTATCACTTCTCGAACAAGTTGAGCGCGGGCGGAAGAAAAAAGGAACAGTTCTGCGACCTGAGTCATCCCCAGATTCACTTTATCCAGCAATATAGTGCGGATTTTTTCCGAAATGGAAGTACCGCCAGGTTCACGCAGGAAAAGTACGGGTAGATTTTGTTCTTTTAAAAATTCTACCAACGCCTTCGCGTGTGTCGTTTTTCCGGAATAATCGATACCTTCAAATGTTATAAGCATATTTTTTAAAAAAAATTGTATTTACAAAGTAACCAAATTCGCACTTTTATTCAAATTTTGCCTCTCTCTCAATTTTTACGTATGTTTACGATGTTCGAGAAAAATAACAGCTAATGTCAAAACCGAAAAAAAAATCTATAAAAGTGAGATTCAACCGCCCCGCGATAATTTCTCAGGCAACCGCCGATAGAAGGGCTGCGTCAAGGAGGGAAGATAAAGAGCTCATCCGAAACGCGCTGAGAGGAAATCAACAGTCATATAAAAAATTGATGCAAAAATATCACGATCAAATTTCACACGTCATTTACCGCATCACTCATCAGAAAGAACAAGTTGAAGACCTGACTCAAGAAGTATTCATAAAAGCATTCGCATCGTTAAAAAGTTTTGATTCTACATTCGCCTTCTCCACATGGTTATACAAGATCGCAACAAACAGCAGCATAGATTATCTTCGGAAGAAAAAACTTGCCACTTTTTCAATCGATAAACCGATCGCGATGGAAGAAAGCGATGCTACATACGAGCTGCCTGATTCACGATACGAACCAGACAAGCACATCATACAAAAGCAACGCGCTGCAATTCTTCAAGAAGCCATAGAAAAACTTCCCGAAAAATACCGCCGCGTGATAACTTTACGCCATTCCGAAGAACGCGATTACAGCGAAATCGCTAAAATGCTAAAACTACCTATTGGAACCGTAAAAGCTCATATTTTCAGAGCCCGTGAGTTATTGAACAAATACCTGCGCAGCAAAATCTCACACTACTGAAACTTACTTATAACACCATCGTATGATTTAATAGAAGTTTCAATATGAAGTCAAAGTTATCACATATTGCCCCTTTCTTGGTATTTTTTACAATATTACCTGCGCTAGGTTTTATTTATATCCTCGGTGAAAAGTTCAAAAAAGAAATACCTGTTACAAACGAACGTGGACTTAAAGTTGATTTGGAAGCGGGATTCGGAAACATCCACATCGAGAAAGGTTCTGCAAATCAGCTGCTAGCAATAGATATCGATGCCGACTTGAAAAAAGATCTATCTGAATATATAGATTATTCTAACCGCGACGATATCGGATATCTAAGCATAAACACTACCGACGCACTTAAAGAAAACCGGGATAAGAAAAAGCACTCACTTCACATCAGCGGTTTTGAAGACAATAACTGGCTTATGCGATTCACCGACGCGGTGCCGATTTCTTTCGATATCGAATTAGGAATGGGCAAAGGAGAAATAAATTTGACCGGTTTACAAGTGAAAGATTTAAATTTATCAACCGGTGCCAGTTCGGTTTCACTTAGATTCGATGAAAAAAATAAAACTGAAATCGATAATATCACCATTGAAACCGGATTGAGTAAATTCAAAGCTTACGGATTATCGAATGCCAACTTTGATAATCTGAAATTCGAAGGGGGTGTCGGTAGTTATTTACTTGATTTCAGCGGTAAACTTCAGCGTGAAGTTGACGTCGACATCCAGATTGGTTTGGGATCGATAACTATAGTTATTCCCGATGAGATAGGCGCTAAAGTATACTATGAAAAAAGTTGGGTCGCTTCAATCGATCTTCCAAGATATTATGAGGAGAATGAAGATAACACATACTTCAGTAAAAACTATTACAGCGCAAAAGGCAGATTGAATTTTCATATAGAAGCAGGTTTGGGAAGCGTAACTATAAAAAATAACTGAGATCACCAATTGGATAATCCAGAAAAAACTAAAGTTTCTCATATATCCCCCTCAACTTCTCCATAGTATCAACGTTTCTCTTTAAAATCCTTCCTTCTATTTTCACATTCATTCAAATGAAACGAAATTCAAGCGCTTTCTGTTGATTCTTTTACGGTCAAAATACTTTTAGTGCAATTGAACATTGAGAAATAATCAGATTTGATTTTTACTCTCATTTCTGTACATTAGCTTATTCTCAATTTGAAATCCGGGTGATTGCAATCACGCGGTTTCGGAAAATGATTGATTAATAAAAATAGTTTCTGTAAGTTTCAATAAATAACATGGAGTTATTATGACAAGAAAGCGATCAATTTTATTAACTGTAATGTCTGTTATTTGCTTGCTGACATTTTTAACAATGCAAGTTAGCGCGCAAAATCCGGTTGAAGACGCGATTAAGCAATTAACGTCTGATAATGTTAAAGGATATGTTCAGCCATTTATAACGGCATTCGGCGCGAACATGAATTCAGGCGTTTATCATACTGCAAGTGCCGATCAAATGGGATTTACCCTGCGACTCGATTTAATCGCGATGGGAACACTGATTGGTGATGCGGAGAAAAAATATAAAGCAATTAATCCTTACGACGACAGTGAGGTTGAGACAGCAACAATTTTCGGAGAACAGGGCGCGATCGTTGGTCCAATTCCCGGAGTTGAATATCAGTTTCAAAACGGTCAGGTAAAAACGAGCGTCGTTCCATTTTTCATGCCGCAATTGACTGTTGGAGATGTATTCGGAACTCAGGCGATTATCCGATACGTTCCAATTCCTGAAGTCAATAACGTTCCTAAAATTAATTTGTTCGGTATCGGTGCGCGGCATAATGTGAGTCAGTATATTCCGGCAGTTCCGGTAGATTTATCTGCTTCAATTTTTTATCAATCATTAAAGGTTGGAGATCTTTTTGAAGCCAACACACTTTCGTTCGGTGCTCAGGTAAGTAAATCATTCGCGATTCTAACACTTTACGGCGGTTTGCAGTATGAAAGCATGTCGATGGATTTAAATTATACTTACACCGGCAATATACCGGGTATTACAGTTGCCGATCCCAATATTTCTCTAACTCTGGATGGAAAAAACAAATTCCGTGGTACAGCGGGGCTGGATTTAAGTTTGGCACTCCTTCACATCTTCGCCGATATTAATGTAGGTAATGCTATTGTTGTGAGCGGTGGAATCGGATTTGGATTTTAATTCTATCTTATGATAATGATTTTTTTGAAAGGATATTTTATGAACAAAACTATATTTTCACTGATGCTTCTCTTAAGCATCTCGGCTTTCTTACTTGTTGGATGTGAATTCGGCAAATACCCGTTGATACTCGACAGTTCAGTTACCAGCGGAGCAATCCGTGTTGACTTAAATTCACCACTCCCCGTGCAGGTTACACAAACCACGAATGTAAGTATTTCTGAATTGCGTGATGTTACAGGTGAAAGTGTTGATTCGATGAAGTTCTATAATCTGACTTTGTTCATCGAAAATAATACCTCACCCAGCGCTGCCGGAATATCAGGCACAATAACGGTAAACAGCAATCCACTTGTTACTTTAACAAACGTAACACTAACCGAATTTCAAACCGAACGCTCGATCTTCGATAAAGATTTAGCAACCAAGGGGTTCCAATACCACGCAGCGGGTGTTACCTATTTACTGAATACTTTAAAAACTCAAACACCGGACATGCTTACTGTTTCAGTAACGGCAGGAACAAATGCATCATCGCTGCATTTCGATTTGAAAGTGAAATTGTACGGGCAAATATTCACGAGCACAAATTAACGTCGCTCCACTTTTTCAAAGCCCCCTCACCTGGGGGCTTTTTTATTTATACTCTCCAACATTTGCCTTGTTTTCAAAGGATCGTTTATAATAATCGCATCAACATTACATCTTACAACTTTATTCAATTGTTTTCGCGTATTCACGGTAAATACACCGACACGAACACCTGCTTCGTGCGCTTCTTCAACCAAACGACGTCCAATAATCCTGTTGCTTACAATTAAATATTCAGCTCCAAGAGCAATTGTTTGCTTAACCGTGTTCCTTAAATATCTTTGAATCGGATCATACAAAAAACCGAGCGATATATCTGAGTTTTGTACCCGAATTTTCTCTAAAGTATTTTTATTGAATGAAGATATCAAAATATCATCGTTGTTTTTATATCTTCTCAATTCATTCAAGCAGTTGTTTACGATTATCGCATCTGTTTTACCGCCGACATCCGATTTAATTTCGATATTGATTCCAATCTTACCTTTGCATACTTTTAGAACTTCGGGCAGTGCCGGAATTTTTTCTCCTTCATACTTAAGATCAAACCAACTCCCTGCATCGTATCTTTTTATATCTTCTAAATATAATTTAGAAATATTTCCACTGCCGTTGGTAGTTCGATTAACATGCCGGTCGTGTATAACGATTAGTTGATGGTCTAATGAAAGGCGGATATCTAATTCAATCGCATCCGATTCATCTTCGATAGCCCTTAAAAATGAGGTGATCGTATTTTCGGGGGCGCATGCCGATGAACCACGATGACCGATTATTAGCGGTTTATGGTTCGGACTGTGCCACGAAAAATTCATGAATGATTTATCGCGTTAAGAATATCGTCGGTTACCTGCTCAACTGTTCCAACTGCTTTAATGGTTCGCAACAACCGAAGATCACGATAATACTCTTTAACCGGGAAGGTGGATCGGGTGTAAACGAGCAAACGTTTATGTATAGTTTCGGGTTTATCATCATCCCGCTGAAATAATTCTCCTGCGCAGGAAAGACATTTCGCTTCTGACCGGCGATTATCATTTTCGACAGTGAAAATATTTCCGCAATCTTTGCACATCATCCTTTTGCTCAGCCGGCTTATTATTTCTTCTTCATCAACTTCCATATTAATTACATGATCGATGCCCGAATTCAATTGGACAAGCAGTAACGATAACGCCTCTGCCTGAGGAACCGTTCGCGGAAACCCATCGAGTATAAAACCGTTTTTACATTTATCTGACCCTAAAACGCCCCGGATTATTTCAATCATGATGCTATCCGAAACAAGCCGTCCCGCTTCTAAAACTGCTTTCGCCTGTTTTCCGATTTCCGTACCCTGCGTTACCGCCTCGCGTAAAAGATCGCCTGTTGATATTTGCGGAATATTAAATTTTTCGACAAGTATTTTTGCCTGTGTTCCTTTTCCCACCCCGGGAGGTCCAAATAATATAATTCTCATAATATTTATTCTTTAATGTTAGCTTCCTGAATATTTATTATAGCATCTTTAATTTGATCTTCCAATTTTCTATTTTTTTCGATCGTCAATCGTTTTTTGAGCGGTTCAATTGAACGCTCGTCCCCGATTTTTTTAAACCCCCTTATAACCGCTGACCTGACTTCACGACTTGGGTCATTGATTAAATTCAAAAACAAGAAGAAAACATCTTCCCGTTCCTTCCAGCGCTCAATTAAAATGTCGAGAGCTGTAACGCGTAAATTATGTTCAACACCGTATTTTGTTTGAGAAATGATGCTATCAAGTATATTATCATCAGTCCGCTCACCAAGCAACCGCAAGGCCGTCTGACGAATTATTTCGGAATGAGAGTTTCTCGCCATTGCTTCCGATAGATATTTTGCGGCGTGCGATGTATCTACCTTTACAAGAGAACGAAGTGCTGTTGCTGCCACAAGATAACTTGAGTCGTTTACAAAAGCATATCGAAGAGTGTTGACCACCTTCTCATCCCGATATTGTCCAAGCGCTCCTATACTCGCGCGTCGCACACGCGAATCTATATCTCCATACGCCGTAATTAAAGTGTCGATGACAAACGGCAGTTTTGCTTCGCCCAATGCCCACAACGCATCTTCGCGGACTGCCCAAAACCGATCGCTTAACGCCGCATCTGCTAAAACCTTCGCAACTGCTTCGTTGCTTACATACCATCGCAATTCGTCTATCGCAAGCAGCCGGTCTACTCCCGCTTCCACATTCTTTAATTGATATATCCATTGTTCAAGCGGTTTTTCAAAATGAATCTTTTTTAGAATTTTACTTCCACGGTCGAATATGATGAGTTGCGGTTCCTGATACGCGTCGAATGAAAAAACCTCTTCCTTCTTTTCTATCATCACTCGATATATTGTTGGCGAACCGTGCAACCATATTTCGATATCGACAGGAACACGGAATAATCCTGTCAATGAATCTGTTTTCTGAATCTGTTTGATATTGAGAATTACTTTCCGCGATTCTTTATCCCATCTCGTTGTTATATCGAATTCCGGACATCCCGCTTTGTAAATCCATTGATCAAAAAACCAATGTAAATTGTATCCGGTTGCTTCTTCAATTGCATTTTTAAAATCATTTGTCTCAACCGACCGAAACGCATTTCTTTCCGTGTAAAGTTTTATCGATTTGAAAAATAACTCATCTCCAAGAAAATCGCGCAGCATATTGAGCACAACCGCACCCTTACCGTATATCCGCGAATCGAATAAGTCCATCGGATAATTATACTTGTTGCACACCATCGGTCGCTTGCGATCTCCATCGTCAAGATTCCGCAGACCCGTTTGTGCCTCCATCAAACTTTTTTCGGCTTCATCTTTGCCAAGTGAATATTCGCGGTATAAATTTTCAAAATATGTGGCGAACCCTTCGTTCAGCCATGCATGTGACCAGTCTTTACAGGTAATCATATCACCGTACCATTGGTGGACAAGTTCATGGGCAACAAGTCCGTCGCTGGGGAAATCAAGATGCGCGCGTGCATCGTGAATCGTTTTATCTGTTAAAGTCACAACGCTCGTATTCTCCATACCGCCGAACATGAATTCGTCAACAACCACATGTCCGAATTTCTCCCACGGGTAAATAATTCCAGTTTCCTTTTCGAAAAATTTTATCATCTTCGGAACATTTTGAAAAGATCGTACGGCATTTTGCTTTTGTTCGGGATAAACGTAATTACTGATTGGAAGATCTCCGTATAAATCTTTCACTTCAGCGTAATCACACACTGCAAGTGAAATAAGATAAGATGGGTGCGGTTTCGCCTCAAACCAGTGATATGTTGTTGTGTGCATCGCCGGATTATTTTTCGCTTCGATCAGCTTTCCGTTGCTGACTGCCGTAAACTTTTCGTTGACCGTCACAATCATCTCGCTTGTTGCCCTGTCGTTCGGCGAATCATAGCATGGAAACCAATAATGATTATCCTCAGCCGCCCCCTGCGACCAAACCTGTTCGTGTTTATTTGGATAACCGCTATCAGGTGAGACAAAATACAATCCCTTTTGTGGAGATGTTACGGAATAAGATATCGTAAGCGTCAGCGTGTCGGCACAACCATACATTTTATTCAGAAATACCGTCAGCGAATCGGCGCTTTGATTAAACCGCAGTTGTGAACCGCCGATTCTCACCGACGCAACCGACGATTCAGGCGCATTGATCATCAGCATTTCCGTCGCTGGTCTTAGTGGAACCAAACGGATTGATGTTTCCCCCGAACAACTTTTATTTTTCTCATCGATGGTAATATTTAATTTATAATGAAGCACATCGTAAGAACGGTCGCGTGTGAAATGTTCGGGCTGTCCGAATAGATTTGGTGTTAAACAGATGAATAACAAAGTGAATAAATATTTTCTCATCGTTAACCTCATTGCATTTTCCGGATTTTCTTCGTTCCAACAACAAGCTGTCCGCATGCGGCGTTTATATCTTTACCGGCACTGCTTCTGGCAAAAACGGTAACATGATTTTTCCTCAACGTTTCTATGAACTTTTCAGAGCTCTCTTTTGATGATGGTTTTAAACGGATAGACGATTTTATCCCCCGTGTAATTTCATTGTCGTGGAATGGAATAATATTTACCTTGCACGGAATTCTATTCGATAGCTGGATCAAATGCCTTGCATCTTCAAACCGATCGTTGACACCGTCGAAAAGTATATATTCAAAAGTGGGGCGAAGTCTTGTTTTCTTGTAATAATATTGGATTGATTCAATGAGATCAGTCAGCGGATGTTTTTTCGCGATAGGCATTATTTCTTTTCTAACTTTATCATCTAACGAATGAAGTGAAATCGCGAGCTTCATTTTCCGTTTTTCATCCGCGATCTGTTTTATCTGCGGAACCAGCCCGACGGTGGAGACAATAATCCGCCGCGCGGCAATATCCATTCCGGTCGAAATGATTTCAATAGATTTCATCACGTTGTCGTAATTCAAAAACGGCTCGCCCATTCCCATGTAAACCAAATTTGTAATTTTCTTCCCTATATCTTTTTTAACCGCAATCAGTTGATCTATAATTTCCCCCGCAGTTAAATTTCTATCCAATCCCATAGTTCCTGTTGCGCAGAACTTACAATCAAGCGGACACCCGACCTGAGTTGAGACGCAGAGTGTTAATCTTTTTATCTCTTCTTCCGACTCTTCAAACTTGATGACCGAAGGAATCAGAACGCTTTCAATATTTTTGCCGTCAGATAATCCGATTAAATATTTAATTGTCCCGTCGGATGATTTTTGAGATTCAATTATTTCAATCTTTCCAATATTTACAATGGAGCTTAATTTCTCGCGAAGTGCTTTTGATATTGATGTCATTTCATCAAAAGTTGCCGCTTCTTTAGAATACAGCCATTCAAACAACTGTTTGCCCCGAAATTTGCTTTCGCCATTTGAAACGGCGAATTCCTCCAATTCTTTAAGCGTTAGACCCTTGAGGTTAATTTTATCCATAACGATGTACAATGTAAGAAATGAGACGAAGGGTTGCAAAAACCGGATTTGAGGTTTAAAATATTTTTGGGTACATTAACCAATATATTTTAGGATGAATTCTTCGTGTGGTTTGGTAAAAAAATATTACACGAAGAAACACGAAGGTTTAAAAATGCAGGGTTGGAGTTACAAATCGGTTAGATAGAAGTAATCAGAAATATTATAAAACATATTCGGAAGAACGCACTAGGTACAAACATTTTATACCACTAACAGTTTATTAGATACCAACAATCGTAGGAGAAAATTTGATTATGGAACAAATTAGGGATAAGAACAGAATAGTGGATAAATTAGACTCTGACGGAATCCAACTTGCTATGAAATTGCTAGATTTAGTCATTAGGAGAATTGAACAACACGAGACACAGTCAGAACAACGAGTTAAATTATTTCTTACCTTGGGATCAGGAAGTATTGCTTTTCTCACTATATTTGCTCGTTTCGGTGGACAGCCAGACACTATTAACTTTTGGACTACTCTAGTTGTCCTATTTGTTCTTCTTATCTTCGGTCTTGAAACTATGCATAGTTTAATTTGGCAAATAATTTACGTTCGGTCAAACTCCAAGCTTGATTCAATCCTCCGAGCAACTTTGGCTAAACAATATCAATTCGTTTCAACTTACAACTATATCATTGATGAATCAGAAAACCTTCGAAGTAAGCCAACCGGGTGGAGAAGAAGAATTCGAGGCAGTTTGACCGAATTCATGTATATTGCAAATAGCTTAATCGTTTCAGGGATTGTAATAATGTTTTTCTGGGGAATTGGTGTATTATACTCATTTATAGTTTGTGGAATCACATTCATAATGTTCACAATCGTGCAGTATTTCTATTCTAAGTGGATGAAAAATATTATTCCAATAGAGTGGGCATTAGAATCTCACAAAGAATTCTCCAATATACAAGATGATCTCAGATCAATGCAATAAAGTTATTAAAAATCAATTATCAATCCAACCACAATCCACAAGACAACTAATATTATATCAAATAAATCAAAGAAATTATAATATGTAATGAAAACAACTGATAAATCAATTATCGTAGAACAAGTCTTTAACTCATCCATTAAATCTGTTTGGAATGCCATAACAGAAATCAGTCAAATGCGGCAATGGTATTTTGAAAACATTCCCGTATTTAAACCTGAAGTAGGGTTTGAGACTCAATTTAATATAAAAAGCGAAGAGAGAAATTTTTTGCACATCTGGAAAGTTGTTGAAGTCCAGCCGCTGAAAATGATAAAATATATATGGACATTCAAAGGTTATGCAGGCAAATCGACAACAAACTTTGAACTGTTTAAAGAAAATAATCAAACAAAATTACGGCTTACGGTAGATGTTCTGGAAAATTTTCCTGAAGATATTCCCGAATTTAAAAGAGAAAGCTGTATTTCGGGCTGGAATTATTTCATCAATAATAGACTTAAAATTTATTTAAATAGTAAATGAATAGCGTATAACCGGCACCTTAATACTGCGCTATAAAAGGATAAGGAAATGAGAAAAGTTGTAAATATTGAAAAGTGTTTCGAAAAATTTAATGACACTTTTTCTCCAAAAATTGTTGGAACTGCCAATGATCAAAATATCATGGTCGCCAGATTAGAAGGCGATAAAGTTCCCTGGCATACACACGATAAAGAAGATGAAATGTTTTTTGTTTTCGATGGTGTTCTGGATATTTTCGAAAAGGATAAAAATGTTACTCTTAATAGTAGTGAATTTTATGTAGTTCCTAAAGGCGTTGAACACAGGGTTGTTCCCCGAGGGCATGTTAAACTGATCTTGATTGAACCGAAAGATATAGCCCATACCGGAAACGTGAAGGCGGAAATAACAAAGAGTAGTTTTGAAATACTGGATATTTAGATTTTGTTCGGTTTCGCTTTTGTGTGACTTACAACGGTTTAGTATATTTTGATAGTGATCAGAGCATCAGAGAATGGAATAAGGAGAGTCTTATGAAAGAAATTACAATTATGATATTAGTAATCCTTCTCACTTCTTGCAAGGATGCCACGGTCGATATTGTAAACCAGAGTCAACATGAGATGTATTTTGAAATCGAATTCATCAATTTTGCATGGGTGCCTACTTACCAAGGGACAATGATTGATCAAGATGGACGCGTCTATTCTTACAATCCGGGGAAAAGTGGTGCGCCTGTCCTCTATCATGCTGATGGCTATTACACTGAACGAGAATTGTGGTCAAAATATCAACGCGCCAAAACATATCTTGGTAATATTATAAAAGACAGTCTTAAAAATCGATATGAATTGGCAGCGCAAGTAATAATTAATGATTTTTCTGACACTACGTGTGGTGGTACCGATATGGGAAGCTTAGAATATTCGGTATATATTTACAAACCACAGATAGGTAAATATCAAAAAATCGTCTTGGACCATGATGGTGATTGTACTTTCTACAACAAATCAGAAAGCGCAATAAACTTAGCAGCCTGGTTGAAAAAATCATTATCATCACCCCACCAGCAACAAGGGCTGACTATTAAGTAACAAAAGAAGTCATTCCGAATTTGGTTTGGAATTTGAACATAGCAAAACAACTTGCTTTGCATAGATGCTGAAACCCGCCTGCCAAAGCGAAGCGGCGGGCAGGTAAATTCAGCATGACCATGGACTTTTTGGACAACCCCTCGGCAAGCGTTCGATTGAGCTTACGCCGAAGTTTTGGAATAAACTATTTTAACATTTAAGGAGAGTATTATGAAAAAGTTATCAGTGTTGTTGTTCTTGGCAATTTTTATTTTGTCTTCCATTTCCTTCGCACAGGAACCGGATAAGGAGGGATCGAAGGACCATCCGTTGCTTTCAAGAATTCCCAACTATTACATCAGTGAACAGATAAATAAAGATTTCGACAGCTACACATCGCCGTACATCGATAAGGACAATGTTTGGGAAGGAAAACTGACTCAAACAAATTACACCGCTCAGGAAGGAAGCAAAGAGTTAAGTTTTATCCAGATAGTGAGAAATTATGAAAATGCCGTCAAGAAATTAGGCGGGAAAATTTTGTTATCCGAAACACGCATATTAAACGCTAAGATAGAAAAGAACAAAGCCGCTACATACGTGAGCGTTGAGGCGTTTAACGATGGAAGAGAATACACGTTGATCATCGTGGAAAACAAACCGATGGAAGATGAAGTTACTATTGATGCCGCATCTTTGAGTAAAGGTATTTCTGAAACAGGAAAGATTGCCGTGTACGGAATTTAC
Organism: Ignavibacteriales bacterium; assembly: GCA_016214905.1. Lineage (NCBI taxonomy): Bacteria > Pseudomonadati > Ignavibacteriota > Ignavibacteria > Ignavibacteriales > Ignavibacteriales bacterium. The sequence goes on from JACRMQ010000005.1 coordinate 213,271, forward strand.
TTTGACGTGGGCAAATCGGATATTAAACCGGAATCCAAACCAACGATAGATGAAATAGTAAAAATGCTGAAGCAAAACTCCAAGCTGAAACTTTTTGTCGTTGGACATACGGATATCGACGGCTCTTTGGAATCGAATATGAAATTATCATCCGACCGCGCCGCTTCGGTTGTTAAAGCATTAATTGAAAATGGAATACAGGCATCAAGGTTAAAATCAAACGGAGTCGGACCTTACTGCCCGATCGAAAGCAATCATACCGAAGAAGGCAAAGCAAAGAACCGCAGAGTCGAATTGGTGGAAATGTTTTAAGCAAGTAACCACGTGCGACTCACCTCCAGTGTTAGTGCTTCATTGAAGGTGAGTCGCACATTAGATACCGAAGGTTTACCTTATTAAGGTCGGGAGATAATCTCCCTCCCAGAATTAAAGTTGAGCTATCAATCCCTCTCCATTTTTTAGGGAGAGGATCATAACTCATACTTCATCCTTCACCCTTCATCCTTCATCATTTTGATTATTACCAAACTATTATTTAATTATTAATCATTATACAATAAAGTTCTTCACATTACGGTAAAACCATGAAAGTTATTGAACATCTGAAAGCTAAATCGGGAATTGGATTCAGCTTCGAAATCATTCCCCCATCAAGGGGCAGTTGCGGACAGGATATAATAGATATCGTTGAAAAGCTTGTGCCTCTTAAACCGGCTTTCATCGACGTGACAAGCCATTCAGCGGAAGCCCTTTACGAAGAAAACGACGACGGCTCTATCCTGCGTCGGATCAGGCGTAAACGTCCCGGGACTATCGGTATCTGCGGTGTTATACAAAATCGTTTCAACATCGATACGGTTGCGCATATTCTATCACGCGGATTCACGAAAGAAGAAACCGAAGATGCGCTTATCGAGTTGAATTATCTCGGCATCCACAACATCATGGCGCTCCGCGGCGATGAACCGAATTACAAAAAAGATATCGCCAAAGACCGCACCGTCAATCTTTACACAAGCGATCTTGTTAAACAGGTAAGAGATTTAGGAAAAGGAAAATATTTAGGAAAATTTTTAAATTCCCAACCGCTTAACTTTTGTGTCGGCGTCGCGGGATATCCCGAAAAACATTACGAATCGCCGAACATCAAAACCGATATTTCTCACCTTAAGAAAAAGATCGATGCGGGTGCTGAATATATAATCACTCAAATGTTCTTCGATAATCAGGTCTATTATAAATTTGTCAAGAACTGCACGGCAGCGGGAATCAAGGTACCGATCGTTCCCGGGCTTAAAATCATCAACAGTTCAAAACAACTTGAATCGATTCCGAAAAAATTTCATGTCGATTTACCTGAAGAGCTTGTCGATGAAATTCAAAAACATCCCGGCAGAGCGAAAGAAATCGGTATCGAATGGGGAATCACACAAAGCCGCGATCTGATTAAGCAAGGATTCAAGCATCTTCACTTTTTCATAATGGATGATGCCAGCTCGATCATTAAAATAATTCAACAGATCTCTTAACCACCGGTAATTTTCTTGTGTCGATAATCGATATTCTAAATAAGAAAATTGTAGTCATAGACGGCGCGATGGGAACTATGATTCAGCGCCGGAAACTCTCTGAGCAAGATTTCAGAGGTGACCGCTTTGCTTCGCATCCGCATTCATTAAAAGGAAACAACGATCTTTTATCTTTAACGCAACCGAATGTTATTCAACAGATACATGAAGAATATTTAGCGGCGGGCGCCGATATAATAGAAACGAATACTTTTAACGCCACCCCGATATCTCAGGCAGATTATCACACCGAAAACATCGCTTACGAAATGAACTTCGCGGCGGCGCAAATAGCGCGCAAAGCTGCCGATGATTTTACACTCAAAACTCCCCACCAACCGCGTTTCGTTGCCGGGGCAATTGGTCCGACGAACAAAACCTGTTCAATGTCGCCAAAAGTTGAAGATCCCGGCTATCGCGCTGTAAGTTTTGATGAAATGGTAAAGGCATACGGCACGCAAATCAACGGTTTATTAGATGGCGGTGTTGATTTAATTTTGATTGAAACAATATTCGACACCCTCAATGCGAAAGCAGCAATTTACGCTGTCGAAGAAATATTCAGCATAAAAACGAAACGCGTACCCCTGATGATATCCGGAACATTGATTGATGCCAGCAGGCGCACTCTTTCGGGGCAAACAATAGAAGCGTTTTTATCCTCGGTCTCGCACGCTGATCTTTTAAGCATAGGACTGAATTGTTCGTTAGGGGCGAGAGATATGCTTCCGATTATTCAATCGATAGCATCGTCGACACATTTATACGTCAGTGCGTATCCGAACGCCGGCTACCCGAATCAATTCGGTGAATATGATCAGAAGCCCGAAGATATGGCAGCTCAGCTTCGCGAGTTTCTTGAACGCGGCATCGTGAATATTATCGGCGGTTGTTGCGGAACGACCCCGGAACATATTCGCGCTTTCGCTCGTGCAGCGGAGAACATCAAGCCAAGAAAGCTGCCGCCTAAAAAATCGGCAACTGTTGTGAGCGGACTGGATATTCTCGTCATCGATCGCGAAAAAAACTTTATTAACGTTGGAGAACGAACCAATGTAATGGGCTCAAAAAAATTCTCGCGTTTAATTCAAGAAGATAAATACGAAGAAGCTCTGAGCGTTGCGCGCGATCAGGTAGAAAACGGCGCGCAAATATTGGATGTCTGCATGGACGAAGCGATGATCGATGCCGAAAATGCAATGACAAAATTTTTAAATTTTCTCGCTTCGGATCCGGCTATCTCAAAAGTTCCGATTATGATCGATTCTTCGAAATGGTCTGTGATAGAAGCCGGCTTGAAATGCACACAGGGAAAATCGATAGTGAACTCGATTAGTTTAAAAGAAGGCGAGGAAATATTCAAACAACGCGCGGGAATGATTCTAAGGTTTGGAGCTGCAATCATAGTAATGGCTTTCGATGAACAGGGACAAGCAGCAACCTTCGAAAGAAAAATCGAAATCTGCAGCCGGGCATACCGCATATTGACTAAAGAAATCGGGTTCAAACCCGAGGATATAATTTTTGATCCGAACATTCTTGCGATTGGAACAGGAATCGAAGAACACAACAACTACGCCCTCGATTACATACGGGCGGTAGAATGGATTAAGACAAATTTACCTTACGTGAAAGTCAGCGGCGGTGTAAGCAATCTCTCATTTGCCTTCCGTGGTAATGATGCTGTGCGTGAAGCTATCCATTCTGTTTTTCTATACCACGCTTTTAAAGCGGGAATGGATATGGGAATAGTGAATCCGGCTCAACTCGTTTTATTCGATGAAATCAAACCGGATTTATTGGAACGAGTGGAAGATGTAGTCCTCAACCGCAGACCTGACGCCACTGAACGCTTAATTGAATTTGCCCAAACTATCGGTCCAAGCCAAACTAAAAAACAAAATACCGATGAATGGCGCCTTGCCGGTGTTGGTGAGCGACTATCGTACGCACTTGTTCACGGGATTACCGAATTTATCGACAAAGATATTGAAGAGGCTCGGAATTTTTACAATAAATCGATTAATATAATCGAAGGTCCGCTGATGAACGGTATGAATACGGTCGGCGATCTTTTTGCGACCGGTAAAATGTTTCTTCCGCAAGTGGTGAAGACCGCGCGAGTGATGAAAAAAGCTGTCGCCATCCTTACACCGTATATCAATCAGGAATCAGTCGATGGTAAAGTGAAACAATCTGCCGGCAAAATATTACTTGCAACCGTTAAAGGGGATGTTCACGATATAGGAAAAAACATTGTTGGTGTTGTTCTCGGCTGTAACAATTATGAAATAATCGATATGGGTGTTATGGTTCCCACGGAAAAAATTTTGCATACCGCCCGTTCCGAAAATGTCGACATCATCGGGTTAAGCGGATTGATTACTCCCTCGCTTGATGAGATGGTGAGCGTAGCGGCAGAAATGCAAAGACAGAATTTTACTATTCCACTTCTCATTGGTGGAGCTACAACTTCCGAAATCCACACGGCTGTTAAGATTGCACCCGCATATAATCAACCTGTAATTCATGTAAAAGATGCGTCGAAGAGTGTTCCGGTAGTTTCCAGACTTCTATCGAAAGATGGAAAAGAATCGTTCATCGATCAAATTGCAAATGATTACGAGCGTATCCGCCAAGTACATTTATCACGCGGTACATCCGGAAACTTTGTTACTCTGGAAGAGGCGCGCAGAAATAAGTTCGCCATCGATTTGAAAAATGCAAATATCACGAAGCCCAATTTTATCGGAGTCAAAATATTTTCTGATTATGATCTTGAATCAATTTCTAAATATATCGATTGGACATTTTTCTTCCATGCATGGAAATTAAACGGCAAATATCCTCAAATTTTCGATGATCCCGTAAAAGGTTTTGAAGCTAAGAAATTATTTACCGACGGGCAGTCGCTCCTAAAACAAATCATCAACAAAAAAATGCTGACGGCAAAAGCAGTGGCAGGTATTTTCCCGGCCAATTCAATCGGGGATGATATTGAACTGTACAAAGAAAATGGGAAAGAACCGCTCGCTACACTACATTTTCTACGCAGTCAGCAAAAAAAGAAACCTGGCGAACCTAATCTCTGCAATACAGATTTTGTTGCTCCAAAAGGATCAGGCATCACCGACTATATCGGTGGATTTGCAGTCACCGCAGGTTTGAATATTGAAAAATGGATCGCGGAATTTGAGAATAACCATGACGATTATAACTCGATCATGTTAAAAATTCTAGCCGACCGGCTGGCAGAAGCATTTGCCGAATTGCTGCACGAAAAAATACGGAAAGAGCTTTGGGGATATTCATCTGAAGAAAATCTAAGCTTGCCGTCAATGTTAAAAGAAGAGTATCGCGGAATCAGACCGGCAATCGGCTACCCCTCTGTTCCGGATCATTCTGAAAAGAAAATATTATTCGACCTTCTGAACACCGCCGAAAACACATCGATAACACTTACTGAAAATTATGCTATGAGCCCTGCAGCTTCTGTTTGCGGATTATATTTCGCACATCCACAAGCCCGCTATTTCGCGCTTCAGAAAATATTGCCGGATCAAGTCGAGGATTATGCAAAGCGTAAAAGAATGTCGGTTTCTGAAGCTGAGGCGTGGTTGTCGACAATCATCTTAAACAAACCGTAGCCGTTTTTTTCATTCAATCGTTTCGCCTTCGGTTTTTATCTTTAACTCACGGACTATTTTATAGAAATCAGAAAGTTTCATTTCTTTTAAGAAGATCATACCTCTTGCCGCTCTTAAACGAGGATGTGAATTTTTCAGAAAGTAATCTTTACCGAGACACGTTTTAACATCTGAATATTGCTTCACCTGAATTTTTTGAGCAAGCTCGGAGAATGGTCCGTCATGATCATAACTGGGGAATGATGCGGCGCGTTGAGATCCGAAACAATTCATGAACGCGGTATGCAGAAGCGAGAGCGAGTTGAGTGAAACGGGAATTATCAAATCGGCTTCTGCCTGATCGAAACGGTACCACACATTCCTGTAACCCCATACTTTAATATGAGAATCTCCGGTTTCTTTTTCATACATATTAAGCGCAGATGCCACCGCTTGCAGCGCCTTGTAATGTGTATCCGGCCCGCTGCCTTCAGGATCGAACGCCACTGATACAATATCGGGTTTTATTTTCTTTATCAAATTGTAGATCGGAATAACGTCACGGTTAATCTCTGGTTCCCTCGCGAAAATATCGCCTGTGTAAAAACCGAGTCGAAGCGGAAAGATCGACGAAGTTTCTATTCCGAAATATGCCCAGAGTGATTCAACTTCCCACTCCCGCAATGTTCCCTTTAAGGTTTGAATATCGATCGGATCTTTTGCGCCCGGATACTGAGTGTTAAAATAATCATGAAGTTCTTTGATGCGCTGCTTAATTTTCTCCAGATCATGAACAAGATAAATATCGAACATATTTCTTAACAACCTGCAAGCTTCCGCGTTGTCTCTTTTTTCCGGATTGTTTGCCGCCACGCCATCCAAGAACATGTATACATCTGCCTGACGGTTTGAATGATTTTCACTTTCAAAATATCCTTCGTTAAACAACAAAGTGAAAGATTCTGAATTAAGAAACTTCTCGAGCTTCATTAAGACCGACAACACATAAGCATTTGTAACGGAAGTAAATCCGGAAGTCAGGTTCGCGAAGTAATGCAAATTGCTCGCATCGCGCACAAGATGATAGATGTGTGCAAGATACGAAAGCATGATATCGTCATGATGCGGTTCGGTATGGAGAAATGTTGTGCCCGAAACGTGCATTAAGCCGCGGTCAAGCTTCTGAATTATATTTTGGCGAGCCACATCGGTAAGCAAAACATGATCGACCCTGCTCGACTTCAACAGCACCGATCCGAACCGATCATCTGTGAAATCTTTTATATTCAGTTCTTGCAACGATTTATTTTTTGACAATGCAAGAGATATAACGATTCTATCAGATTCTTCTTCGCTAAAACGTTTAATCTTACTAATATCTTCATACTGTCGTTCTATCAGGCACGCCGATGCACCTCTTGTCAGATAGAATCGTGAATTCGGAATATCTTGAAGAACTGATGCCGGATATTGCGGATTTCTCTTTTCCTGAATTGCGTGGGCAACTACTTCCGCCTTCGCCTCACCGGCAGCCATAATGATTGCGGTTACTGTTGGATTGTAAGTGATCGTAGCAAGACCGATTGTAATCACGAGACGATTTCTTGAGATTTCAATACCACCAAGGTCAGTTGCGGTGGCGGCTTGTGTTTCATAATTCGTTGCCGTTAAACGAGTTACGGAGTGAATACTCGATCCGCGGACATTGAACGCAATATGTCCATCAGGACCAATACCTCCGAGGAAGAAACCGATGCCGCCAAGCTCACGAATCTTTGTCTCGTACTCCATGCAATATTCATCGATGCGATTGATGACATCGCGCTGGATTCTTTCTAATTCAGTGGTGGTTTTTCGTACGCGTAGTGTGAGATCGACAATGTTATTGGGGAAAATCTCTCCCATCGTTTTTCCGTGTGGTATACCGAGTGAAGTTGAATCGATCAGAAGAGCGTTTTCTTTCGACAAGCCAAATCCCACGATATAAAATTCATTTATGTAATAATAAAAGCTGTTGTTTTGGTTGGAATTCATCGGATAAAATTCATCGATCTGTATGAATGTCAGATCCTTCATCTCCGGTCGAGCCGACCGATTCATGTCATAGGTCTCAAGGATCGATTGAATTTCATTTGTGTCCCATTGCGAAAGAATTCTTTGTACCCACTTAATGAAATATTCGGGAGTTTTTCCCGTTGGCAAGGCGATAACGCCTCCCTGATTTTTTTGCACCCATTCAATAAATCTGAAAGCGGTAAATTTACCGAGCAGGGGATAATTATCTATCTCTATAACTTTTATTTTCTCGGTAGGGGAATAAAGAGCTTTGTGCTTGCCTCGATTTATTTCACACTCTTCAACTTTTGATGATGGATCGTATATCTTTGTTTTCATTTTGTTTCAAAAATGTTAAATGATTTCACCCTCTGCCAATTTATATCATAATATTTCAACTTCTTCAGTTGCACCAAGCAGATTTTGAATTGTAGTTGTTGCCAAACCAACAACAGTATCGGCGGCACCGTAATAAATTTTAATTTCACTTTCGGGAAGAGCAAAACCTTCGTTGTCATATTTTTCTATTATCATGCCCGAAGGAAAAACAACATTGGGGACCTGACCGACAAGCTCATAAATTTCACGCGGTTCTAAAATGTTCCCACGGCTTCTACCCACAACTTTCGATGGATCATTGAGATCGAGAAGAATTACGCCAGCTTGATAAATATTAGTGCTTTGAAAATGAGTCGCGACTCCGTGATAAATATGAAGCCAACCTTTTCGGGTTTTCACGGGCGGTGGGCCTGAACCGATAAATTCATCCCAGTAATGAAATCTTCCTGTAATAAGCGGCGCTTTCGGAATCCATCTCAGAAGATCGTCAGATTGAGAAAGCCAAATAGTATTTCCCGATACCGGTCCTCCTTCTTTTTGAACACGGTTCGGTCTGTCCATTCTTAAATATTTACCGTTTATTTTCTCCGGGAAAAGTACACCGTTCCGATTGTCTTCATCTGATACAATACTAAGAAATTCAAAAGTTTCGAAGTCTGATGTAACCGCAAGTCCGAGCTTACAAATTCCTTCCATATCCATCGCGAACATTACGCAATATTTTCCATCAAGTTTTGTTATGCGTGCATCGTAGATATGGTAGATTTTATCTTTGATTTTTTCGATGCCTTTAAATTTTATGACTTCTTTTCGAACCGCGAAAGTAATTCCATCAAAACTTTCAGCTAAGACAAAAAAAGTCTCGCGCGAGCGAGCTTGAACCCTTAGAATGAGAATATACTTGTCGTTAAATTTTATCGCACCCGGATTGAATACCGATGTGGCATCTGTAAGATGTGGTGGAATGTTAGGGATATCTTTTCGTGCAAGAATTGGATTTTTAGGATAACGCTGCATAGAATTTGTTCCTTCAATATTCATTTTTGTCTCCGTGATACTTTGTGCAACCTTCGTGTTGCTTCGTGTAATTTCTTTCACGAAGAATCACGGAGAAGTCACAAAGGACACGAATTTGTTTTATTTATCATCAACAACATATCCCGAATCTGCATGATCTCGCTTAATAGTTTTCAATGCGACAATCATTTCTTTCAAATTTATAACACCGCCTATCGTAAACCAAATTATAACAATTATAGAGACAATCAGATAAATCCAGATGTATATTTCCCAAAAATTCATCCAGGCAGAATTCGAGACATCATTCGTTAAACTGTAAATTGTTCCGACGATAAACACAAGAACCCAGAGAAATGTCCAAACATAAGTTGCGATATATATCAACTTATCGCCTTTGGTAAATTCTTTAGTCATTCCCAGAACTCTCCAGCCCTTGAGTGGTTCTGTTTTAAGATTCGTTTCTTCAACTGCGTATTGCCCGCGATTTAGCATTCGATCCATATCGAACGATTGCTTATTTCCGGCAAGCGAAACAAGAATATAAACAATGCTGGAACCCAACATCGCCAATCCCCAGAACATCTGTCCGTTAATTGGGAAGTCAGGTATAAGTTGTTGAACGATAATTCCACCGACTGCAACCGACGAACCGGTGATCATTGCCGACCATGCCGCCATTGTTGTGCCGCGCTTCCAATAAAGCCCGCCGATAATAACCGCACCTGAACCTCCGACAAAAATTGATCCGGTTATTGCCATGAATAGAAAAATATATTCGCTCTGTTGGAATATCAAACTGAAAAAGAAAATAAAAATGCCGACACCCAGAATCGAAAGTTTAAGATATTTCATATGCTTTTCCGGTTCGAATGGCTTCTGTCTTATCGGCATTATAAAATCTTGAATGAAAATCGATCCCCACGAATGGAGATATGAATTATGACATGCAATTGCCGCTGCGAGCATTATCGCCGCAAATGCACCCATCAATCCGACAGGTAGCAATTTGGTTAAAACAAGCGGCACTTTTACCTGACTTTGAATTGTCTCTGAACCTATTCCGTTCAGCGCCGGTTGAATAGAGTCAATAATTATTTTAAAATCAACATGATGAAAAACTGTATATGCGACAACAGGAACGAAAACAAGAAACAATCCCCACTGCGGAATGAGCCGCCAGTTTGTAAGGACATCAGCCATCTTCGCTTCGTGAGCGCTCTTTGCAGATACATTGAATGCTTGATTTCCCTGCCACGAAAGTTTTGTGTAGATAAGCCCCAGCATACCAATGAAGAAATACCAGAAATTAAAATCTTTTACATTACTAGATTTGAATGGATTAATCAGCGAGGCATCGGGCGGTGTACTTGTCATTGCATCTGAGATCTGGGTCCAATTTACCTGCATCATCAACGCAATTACAATCAGCACGAAGACAATATTGACAAATACACCCTG